>JAPLDA010000011.1 GCA_026391945.1 Bacteroidota bacterium
TCCTTGTTCCGGAATTTCTCTTCTGCCATTGAAATCATGGAAGAAGCGGAAGGAAAAACATCATCCACAAAAATGGCATTCGGATGATGAGCTAAAATGGTTTTGCATTTCTCCGCTCCATCACCAAAGAAATAAATGACTTTTTCTTTGAGTGCATCTGAAAAAGAATTTTCATCGATGATCTTCGCTGATACCTTTTCGACGTCATTCAAATGTTCATTGTACATGGCTCCATACACTTCCATCCTGCGTGCATCGATCATGGGGCAAAAAAGAGCGGCGTGCGGAACAGGAAGAACAATTTTTTTCAGGGCGTTTGCTGCCAGGGATTTCAACGAACTTACCGAAAGCAACGGCTTCTCCAGGGCGTAACAGATGCCTTTGGCAGTAGAAAACCCGATTCTCAAACCGGTGTATGATCCCGGCCCGCTGCTTACAGCCACTGCATCGAGATCAGAAATGAGTTTGCCGGATTCTTTCAACACATGCGAAATGAAAAGTGTGATGTTCTCCGCATGGGTGAACCCTTTGTTCTCTTCTTTCAAAGACAAAAGTTTTCCATCCTGCGCCAACGCCACAGAGCAAACGGTTGTTGCGGTTTCGATATGAAGGATGAGTGCCACCGTGAAAAAAAAATGCTGAGAAAAGCGTCCCAGCATTTTTTTAATTAGTCAATGTTGAGATTTTATTTCTTTTCGTTAGAAAATAGTTTTTCTTTTTTCACCACCTCCACAGCATCGCCGTTCTTCAGCATTTTTGCAATGGCGCTGTAAGGAGACGTCACCACTTCCTGTCCTTCTTTGAGGCCTTCTTTTATTTCGATGTAACTATTGTCCTGGATGCCGGGCTTCACAGGCGTTAATTTCACTTTTCCGTTTTCCACGACAAATACACATTCCGTTTTTTTGTCTTCCTCTTTTTTGGTGGTTTTGTTTTTATCGTTCGTCACTTTCAACGCATCGTCATTTTCAAGCTGGTCTCCGTTGTTCATTCCCATCGGTCCTTTCTGAGTTGTATCGCGTGTAGTCACCGACTGGATCGGAACGGAAATTACATCTGCCACTTTCTTTGTTTGAATATCGACTGTTGCCGACATGCCGGGGTTGAAAACACTTTTCGTGAGATGCAAAGAATCTGACATCGCCTGGTACGATTCACGCAGGATGCGAACCTTCACCGTGAAGTTGGTGACCTGGTCGGCGCTGATTCCTGTCGTGTTCGCTGAGTTAGCTACGGACGTCACCACGCCCTGGAATTTTTTTCCGAGGTAAGCATCCACGTCTATTGTTGCAGTGTCGCCGATGTTCACGCGCACAATGTCATTCTCATTCACTTCCACATCCACTTCCATTTCATTCAGGTTGGCCAGGCGCATCATTTCCGTTCCGGCCATCTGCGAAGTTCCGACCACGCGTTCACCTTTTTCAACATTCAGTTTCGAAATGGTGGCATCCACAGGAGCGAAGATGGTAGTTTTCTTCAGGTTGTCCTGCGCCTGTTTGAGAGATGCATCTGAACTTTTCAGGTTGTATTCTGAACCGTCTACCGATTTCACCGCGGCATCCACTTCCGCTTTGGCCACTTCGTAAGAAGATTTAATGGTTTCCCAGTCGGATGCAGAAATCAGTTTCTCATCATATAATTTTTTATTCCGGTTGTAATTCAGTTCGGTTCTTTGAAATTGCGATTGTGTTTGTACCAGCCTTGCTTTCGCGCTTTCGAGGCTCGCCCTCGTGGAATTTACAGAAGCGAACATCTGGTCAACGATGGATTGATAAATGTCGGGAAGGATCTTGGCGAGCAGGTCACCTTTTTTCACGCGCTGTCCTTCTTTCACATACAGTTCCACGATTTCTCCTGAGACATCCGGGGAAATTTTCACTTCCACTTCCGGTTGAATTTTTCCGCTGGCGGAGACCGTTTCAAAAATAGTTCGTTTGGTTACTTTTTCAACGGCCACCATTTTCTTCTCTTCACCGCCGATCCATCCGGCTTTTTTGCCGATGATGGCAAATACAATCAGCACAACAACGATGATGATGAGCCAACGGAGCAACTTATTTTTCTTTTTCATATTTATTATTTTCGTATGGTATGTGAATTACGAATGAATCCGCAATTTAAAATTCGCAATCCGAAATTAATGAATTCAATGTGCAAACGATGAATCAAAACGCCAACGGTTTCCCCTGGTAAAAGTCAAGTATCTTTAACCGGAAGATGTAATCGTATTTGGCTTGCAGCAAATCCGCTTTAGCTTTCGCGAGGTTATTTTTTGAAAGCAGGTAATCGTATGTGCTGATCAGCCCGAGGTTGTATTTCTGTTCGTTGTAATGGAATGCTTCGTCAAGCGCCTGCAGGCTTTTTTCATTTGCCAGGTATTTTTTGTAGGATGCATTTGCATCGGCAACGGCCTGCTGCACGCTTTTGTAAAGTGATTTTTTTGTGGATTCAAGAGTCAGCCGCGACTGCTCCAGGTTTATTTTTGCATGAGCGATGCTGGTTTTCGTCGACCAACTGTTGAAAATTGGAACCGACAAATTAAATCCCAACGATTTGCTGAGGTTATCATTGAATTGATCCTTGAACGGCTTCTTCTCGAACGTTGCTGTTGCAGATGGGATGAATGAGAATACGGTATCGAGTGTATTGGTATACCCGATCGGGTCAGGAGCGCCGTATGTATAATTCACCAGCCGTTCCTGGGCAGAGGAATAATTGGTGCTTAACGACCCGCCTAAAGATAATTTCGGGTAACGCCCGCCGCGGGCAATCGACAGCCCTTTCTCAGCACTCTTCACCCTGAACTCGGAACTTTTAATGTCGGGTTGTGAATTCACAGCCATACTATAAACATTGTTTACATCTGCCGTTTGTAAAACTCCGGAAGGAATATCCACTTTAGGATCGATGATGTTAAAGTCTTTTACAGAATCGAGTTCGAGCAATTGAGTGAGTGAAAGCACCGACTGGTCAACCTGCGATTGTGCATTCACCAGCCGCACTTCATCCGAAGCATACTGCGCTTCCATGTCGAGGATATTTCCTTTTGAAACGGCTCCGAGTTCATACATGCGCTGGGTTTTATCGCGCTGCAGTTTGGTGGCATCCACCTGTTCGGTCGTGCTTGCCAATAATTCCCGGTTGTATAAAACCTGTAAATAAAAAGTAACGACGTTCAGCGAAATATCATTTTTTATTTTGGCAAGGTCGAACTGGCTTGCTTTGTAATTGAGCTTACTTTGTTTCAGTGAATTCTGCAACTGGAATCCTTCGAAAACAGGAATGCTGCTGCTTACCGAGAAATTATTCGAGCGAACCTGGTTGGTGGTGTATTGGTTGGAAGTGGGATCAATGCTTCTTCCGTAATAATAATTCTGTGACACGTTGCCGTTCAGGCTTGGAAAAAATCCGGCGATGCTTTGCTCGTAGCTTTCTTTGGATGACTCGACATTCAGCGATGATTGCTTGACAGAAATATTGTGGCTCAACGCATAATCGAGACACTGTTGCAGCGACCACGGTTGCTGTGCGTTGCTTTGAAACGGCAAAAGAAAATACAAAGCGATGAGGCCTGAAAATAATTTCATAATTCTTCGTGTAAGAATTTCAAAGGTGCAAAGTAAAACAAAAGAAAAGATAAAAAAATACCTTAACGAAGATTAACAATGAATGTATTGTTAAAAATCACCGATTTAGGAATGCTTCAGTGATTCCCTTCCCTGACGCTTTTCTTCAGGTCGTCAATGTTTTTTTCAATGTTCAGGATGGCTGAACGAAGCCCGTCTTTGCTGAACGATTCGCCGGGCAATTCGTTGCTCATGTAATTGCAAAACTTCCACACTTCCTTCACTTCGTTGACATTGATTTCATAAGGATCATAAACGGAATTCAGGGATTTGAGCAGCAGATTTTTTTTCTTTTTAATCTGGTTGTAAGCCAGTTTAAAAACAATCCCTTCATCCTGCGTAAGCAGCACATAGGCATGACCATCCTTGATGTCGTACCAGTTTTCGAGGTATTCACCGATCACCCAGCTTTTATCAGGTATCGGCAGCATCGAATCGCCGCTGATCTGGAACATCCGGTATTTCCGGTCGCTGAGCAGGATGGGCAACTGGAAGGAAGGAAGTTTTTTCATGAACTCCGGATCAGCATAACCGTTTTTATATCCGGCTTTTGCTTTCAGGTGAACCACTTCAATGTTCTCTTTGTTGTGGCTGTCGACCGTTGTTGCCAGCACACGCAAACGGGAGCCGGTCACATACACGTCATTCCCCTTTTCCAGTTCCGAAAGCTGGAACTGTGAAAACTTGCTCATGTCCATCTTCACCAGCGTATCAATCGACACTTTGAAGTATTTTGAAAAGGCAAGCAAGGCATCGAGCGTCGGGTTTTTTATGCTTCCGTTTTCATAGCTGTTCAATGTGCTGCGACTGAAACCAAGTTCATTGGCAACCACGTCCTGCGTCCGGTCTTTGCGGATACGCATCAGTTTGATGTTGGAATTAAAATACATGTTGATTTTTTTTAGGTTGAAAGTTGTTGTATCTGCAGATTGGAATCCATCAATCGTGATTCAATATTTCAAAATGGTTCTCGCAAAGATTCAAAGAACGCGAAGAAATCTTTGCGCCCTTTGCGTCTTTGCGCGAAAGAAATCAAACCGAGGCATTACCCTCTTTTGGAATGGGCGTAAAGATAATGAATTATGACTACATTAGGATCAATTCAAATGATTGTAATAATATCATAAATAAAACGCCATGCCGGGACCAAATGAAATACGCGGAAGAGGAGCGCAGATACAGACGTACAACCGTTTTCTTCAGCACCAGGTGGTGGCCGAACACATTGAAGGACTTGACGAACCGTTGCTGACGGATGAACGGACAAAAGTATTCATCGAAAATCCGCGGAAGGTGGTGAACAAAATGAAAAGCCCTGATATCGGGATGTACAGCACCCTCAATCCATACCAGGGCTGCGAACACGGATGCGTGTACTGCTATGCACGGAACACACACAACTATTACGGCTTCAGCGCGGGACTTGATTTTGAAAGAAAAATTATTGTGAAGCCGGGCGCGGCAAAACTGCTGAGAAAATATTTTGATAACCCGAACTATCAGCCCGAACCCATCACGTTCTCCGGAAATACAGATTGTTACCAGCCGCTCGAACGCCAGTTCAAAATCACAAGATCGTTACTCGAAGTGATGCTGGAATATAAAAACCCGGTGGGCATCATCACCAAGAACAGTCTTATCCTGAGGGATCTTGATTTGCTGAAAGAACTGGCGGCAAACAACCTCGTTCATGTGATGATCTCCATTACGTCGCTGAAAGAAGAACTTCGTCTGGCAATGGAGCCGCGAACGGCCACAGCTAAAAAACGTTTACAGGTCGTTGAAGTGTTGTCAAAAAATAATATTCCCACCGGTGTGATGACGGCGCCCATCATTCCCGGGATGAACAGTGATGAAATTTCAGCCATCATCAAAGCCGTTGCCGAAAGAGGTGCCATCACAGCCGGGTACACCATCGTGCGGCTGAATGGTGAAATCAAACATATTTTTCAGGAGTGGCTTTATAAAAATTTTCCGGACGCTGCGGATAAAGTGTGGAACCAAATCAAAGAATGTCACAATGGACAGGTGAATGACAGTCGGTTCGGAAAGAGAATGAGCGGTGATGGAAAAATTGCTGAATCCATCGGGCAGTTGTTTTCTGTTTCAGTGAAAAAATACCTGAGCGGAAGAAAAATGCCTCCTTATAACCGTTCACTTTTTAACAGGCCATCGAAAAAAATTCAATTGGAATTGTTCTGATGAAAACGATGCAAAAAATATTTTTATTAATGAAACTATGATTTCAGAAGTCGCCGAAGGCGGCGCACTGAAATCATTAAGTCGAATTTATCCCGAGCAACGTCGAGGGCTTAGTACCGAGCAATGTCGAGGGCTTAGTACCGAGCAATGTCGAGGGCTTAGTACCGAGCAATGTCGAGGGCTTAGTACCGAGCAATGTCGAGGGATCTGGTCAATACCTCGCAGCTTGCTGCGGGGTCATTCACTGAATCACGATCTTATGTGTTTCCGTTTTGTTTTCATTGAGGAATGAGATCGAATAAATTCCGGGCTGCAGGCGGCTTACATCAATGAGTTCTTTTTTCGGATTCGTCATTTCATTCGTATACACGTTCCTTCCTGAAATATCAGAAATGGTGATCCTCACTTTACCGGTCACGTTGTTTCTGAAATCAACGGATAAATTATTTTGGTGCAGCGGAACAGGATAAACGGAAGTGAGATTCACAGTTTGTTCATCGTCAATGGTACTCGTGACGAGGTTGAAAAGAGCAGCAACTTCCGCAGCGTTGATGGCACGGTTGTAAACAAAAATATCATCAAAACTTCCGTTGGCATTTAATGCAGCAGGCTGCCAGGGCGCTCCACCAACGGTAAACGTCCAGGTGGCCGTAGTACCGACTCCGGTTGTACCGGCAACGATGCTGTCAACAGGAACGCCATTGATATAGACTCTCAGGTATTCATTCGCCTTGTACGACATGGCAAGGTGAGTCCATGTATTGTTCGGAACCGTATTTGCTTTTAACCGGTAATGAACGCTGCTTAAATCCCAGATCTCAGCATCGAGTTTGTTCGAATCTACTCCCAGCAGGTAGCCGCCGCCAACCACTGCACGCCCGGCGATTTTCTGATCGGGTACGGCATTCGGAAGTTTTACCCAAGCAGCGAGTGTGACTTCTGTCGGAGCCAGCAAGGCATTGATGGCTGCCGTAAAATAATCGGGATGAGAGGAGGTTAACAGGTAGGCACCGGTTGCGTTGCCATAACGGTCGGGAGTGCCGGCGGGGCTGTTGTGAATTGTGAGGTCGAGATGATTTGACGTTGCATCGAGAGGAGAGTTGTTCATCGGGTAATTGGCAACCAAACCCAACGATAAGTTTACCTGAGCAACAGCAGTGATCGCAAAGAATGCAAATACGAAACTAAGAAGAGTGAATGTTTTCAACATGGCTATTGAATTTTTGGAACGTGTTGAACAAAAGTATAAAACAATTCGAAAGAACCCACCACCGGGCAGGTGTTATATACCTGACCGGTGGTGGGCTTTGCTTACTCTTCAGAAAACCTCATTGAAAAGGTTCCACTGATATTACTTCGCTATTTGTATTTTCTTATGCATCACTTTTTTTCCGGTCACAACTGTTACGGAATAAATTCCGGAAGCGAAATGATCAACAGGAATCTCCGTTTTCATCGCCTTCGGAATGGATGAATACAGTTTTCTTCCATCGGCGTCATACAATTCAACCAGGTTGATTTCTTCATTCGTTGACTGTACAAAGAACCTGTTGCGTGCCGGGTTCGGAAACAATGAGATTCCGCCAGCATCAGGAATGGATTGCATCCCCAGGATAACAACAGAATCAACAATTGAATGAAGAGTGACCTGGGTTCCACCTACATCAATCCCTTTGACATTGGCTGGTGTCATAATTAAATGGGAAGATCCTGAAAAATTAACTGAAGTAACAACCGTTAAGGTACCAAGAATTCCCCCGACATTTAATGCATCGGTGTGGTCGATACGCGACAAGGCGGCATCAATTCTTCCAATAGAGAACAGGTCTTTTTCAAAAGACTTCATGTCGGAATTGATGGTTCCAAGAACGGAAGATGAGTAATTGAAATGAACCTGGGTTGTGTCAACGAGTGTCTGGTCAAATGATATGGAAAATGCAATCCCGTAGAGGCTGCTGATCGGTGTGGAAGTATTTGCAATATGAATTTCATAATTGATGGTATCACCTGCCGAAACTGTCGTATGGTCAGGCACGAGATAAAAATCGCCAACGGCATTCACCTGGTCCTGGTTTGCCGGGCGGAATGGATGAGTCTGGCCATAGTTCAAATATATAGCGGTAGTGTCATTCCCGTTTGCTATACCGTCACCGTTTGTATCAGCGTGTTTATGATTGAGGCCTGATGGGAATGAATTTACCCAGTCTGTTGCTGCTTGTGCAACCCAGTTCGTTGTTGCACCAATGCGTACAGAACCGGTGTCCTGGTTAGCAAGGTACAGGAAGAGGAAATCATAATTATCTACAGTGAGATCATAATTGCAATCGCCGGGCCACACAGAAGGAATTGGAACAGAAGGTAAGTTGAAAAAATTAATAGGCACAGTATGATAAGTACCGGGTAAAGTTGCCTGTGACATGTGCATATTGGCATCCTTTACATACCAAAAAGTGGTTGGGAGGCCGGTAGAAAGCGGATCCTGCAGTTGCTGAAAAACAACAGGAATTGAAAATACAGTTCCAAGGCTGGCGCTGTCAATAACATAATAGGATCCATTTCCATAAGTACATAAACCGTCAGCATCTCCTCCGCGGGTCAGGTTAGCAGTATCGGTCCAGAGACCTGTTGTTACATTATATCCGACGGAATGTAAATCAGGCCATTTATTATTGTGGCCATCTGAGCTGGTTCCATAAACCAAAGTATCTGAATCAAACCAACTGAAGAACAGTTTATCTCCGGCGGAATTCCTTGATGCAAACGGGCGACCATCCTGGTTGTTGATTGGATTAGTAGTCACAAGAGGGTCACCGAATGTTCCTCTTGATGTTACGGGTTTATTTAGTAAATGTGCATTCCATGTCAAACCATGGTCATTGGTATAAATGTCAAACATTCCCAGCATACCGTTACCGGTATAGATTGAAAATCCAGTAGAAACAGCAATGCCGGTTAGAACATGTAAATTACCATTTGCATCTACAACAACATCCAGGTCGAAAGTGGCTCCATATTTTACTGCCGAGTCGTTGAGCAAGAACGTGTCCAACGCAGTTTGTATATCGAGGTGTACTGGTCCTAACCAGGTAGCCCCGCCATCAGCCGTTCCATAAATATCAATGTACAAGGTGGAGTCCGGCAGAACAGTATAAGTAGGGTCGTTGTTAGTGATAAGTGCGATGTAACCGGTTGTGCCGAAATCATCGAAAGCAATATCCATATCCACAGGTTGACCAATATCCGGATTGACCGGGACGTACAGATGATTCTCTGTAAAATCGTAATCAGAAATCGAAGAATTCCAGGTTCCATGAGTGATGATAATGGAATCGAGGTAGGTGGTGTTTCCATCATTCGAATACATGTGACCAACCTTCCAGATATCACCGGTGTACTTCACAGTAAACATGTTTTCGGGCCAGCAGATGTAGGAAAGACTATCGTAATGATAAGCATGAGTTGCGCCGCCAAGATTGGATACACCATAATACCTGCCAAACCAGTTGGTGGTATTGATACTTGGGCCTTCAGTAACTACATAGCCATCGGTTGCTATTGAGCCTAATCCCGGGTTGGCAAGAAGGCCGCTTGGGTAACGCCCGCGATGCAGGTTGGATGAATCTCCGTAAACAGGGCCCTGGTTGGTAGACCATGAATTACCGCCATCGGTAGAAAAATCATACAAAATAAATGCAGTGTTATTCCCATAAGTAGCCGGGTTGTTCCGGTGAATAAATGCCAATGAGTTCAGATCCGGATCATACCACAAATTGCTGTGTGCAATACCAAAACAACCATGAGCACTGGCTGCATCTCCTAACTGGATGGTGGTGGATTGCGTGTGGTTTGTTCCATGCACCGCCCTTCTTTGATTCAACAAAGCTTTCGGCATGGCAGAAGCATGCGACTGAACAGGTTCCTTAAACAAAGACATTTTCGTTGGTGCAGTTAACCTTTGTGAAGGATTGATCGTCCTTCTTTGTGCGGTTGCAGAAACAGCAAGTGTTAAAGCAAGCGCAAGGAGTAAATTTTTTTTCATGAGAGTTGGGTTTGACCGGTTAAAGGATATCAAAACTATCTGAATATAATTTAGCATCCTAACTATTTTTTCGTATTTATATACGTTTCTAACACGTATATATCAATCCAAAGACATGAAGTCGTTGATTTTTTTCATCATCGGATGAGTAATACCGTATCGGCATAATACCTCCGCCAAGGCGGATTGGATTATCTTATATTGAGCAATGGTATAACCAGTTTTCTGTTACTCAGGAAAAATCGAATGGAGAATAAAACAAAAACGAAGGAGTAAAAATCCTTCGTAACAACATGGTTAAATAAAGTAGAATTGATCAGGCGGTTGACGACTTTACTGAACAAGAAAAACAAAAGTCATCGTTCCTTTTTGGATATCGGCGCCATCAGGATTCTGGCTGAACTTTGCTTTCATCGCCGCTTCTTTTGCTTTGCCGAAAAGGTAAGCGCTGGTCGTGGTGGAACCTCTTGCACGGTAATACTAACCACCACTTTTCCGGTTTCCTGTGATTGATCATTCACGGTAGATTTTCTCACCAACCTTCTTCCTGCAATATCGAAGCTGATTCCTCCATTACCCGAATCTTTGTGGGGACATGTTCCATCTCTTTCCCTTAGGGCGCGTTCCTGCTCTGTTTTTTTTCCATAGTTTTTTCCAAACGGATCACCATTTTTCTTCCCGGGTCGCCGGCTCCTGCATCAGGATCTTTTTGGGAAATTCACATAGTAATTCCAATAACATTTGCATAACCGCTTATCTTTGCTTCCCATTTTTTAAAAACGCCAGAGGTTTGAATACACATGATTTCTTAGAATCGCCGGAGTATAAAAACGGAAAGCAGCTCTACGCTTACCAGCATGGTGCTATTGATGAAATCCTCAAACGGCTTGAAGGACATCCTGCACGCTATAATCTCCTGTACCAGTTGCCGACCGGCGGCGGCAAGACCGTTATCTTTTCTGAAATAGCACGACGATACATTCTCGAAACGGGTAAGAAAGTTTTAATCCTGACGCATCGTGTTGAGTTGTGCGGACAAACTTCCCAGATGCTGAATGAATTCGGCGTAAAGAACAAAGTGATCAACAGCGCCGTCAAAGAGTTGCCTGTTCCCAATGAATACATGTGTTTTGTGGCCATGGTGGAAACACTGAACAACCGTATCCGCGATAAAATTCTGAACCTCGATAACATCGGGCTGATGATTGTCGACGAAGCTCATTATAATTCATTCGGGAAACTGTTCAGGTTTTATGAAAAGGGTGTGCTCCTTGGTGTTACAGCAACACCGTTGAGTTCAAACATCAACATCAGGATGAGGGATCACTATGATGAATTGATTGTCGGTGAGTCCATCGCTTCGCTGATTGAAACCGGTTTCCTGGCACGCGCAATCACCTATCATTACCAGGTCGGGCTTACGTCATTAAAAGTCGGGACGGCCGGCGATTATACAGTCAGTTCTTCAGAGCGGCTCTATAACAACCACGCCATGCTGGATAAATTGTTAGGTGCGTATAAAGAAAAATGCACGGAAAAAAAAACGCTGATCTTTAACAATGGCATTGCTACTTCACTTTATGTATATGCTACCTTCCGGGAAGCAGGTTACGATATCAGGCATCTCGATCATACTCATTCTGCTGCCGAGAGAAAAGAAATCCTTCAATGGTTCCGTGAGAAACCCGATGCCATTCTTTCTTCGGTAAGCATCCTCACCACGGGTTTTGATGAGCCTTCGGTGGAGTGTATCATCTTGAACCGCGCAACGAAATCGCTCACGCTGTATTTTCAAATGATCGGTAGAGGTTCCCGCGTGCTGCCTGGCAAAAAAGAATTTTCGGTGATTGACCTCGGCAACAACCTGAATCGGTTCGGGCTTTGGGATGCACCGGTCGACTGGGCCGATATTTTCAAATCACCGGAAAGTTATCTCGAAAGAATCCAGAGTGACGAAGAAATTGAAAGCAGCTTTAAATATGTGATGCCGGATGAATTGCGTGAACGGTTCCGTAATTCTTCCTGTATTGATTTTGATGTCAGGGAAGAACACAAACTGGCCATGAGTAAAGGACAGCGTCCGAAGACGGTGATCGAACATTCCATTGAACAACACATCAGGATATGCAAAGAAAACAGTTCAGGAATCGAGGAAGCGTTGATACTTGCTGACCTGTTGAAAGAAGAAATCGAATTCAGGATAAGGATGTACTCGCGCTGTTTGAGCAAAACTTCCGAGAGTTATTTAAAATGGCTGCAGGATGATTACAAACTCAGGCTGAAAGTGGCGCTCATCAGGAATCATCACCAGGTTCCAGGCCATGATGTGGTTCCTGCTGAAAATTCAGAAACGAAATTGCCGGCGGCAGAAGAAGACATGAATGAAGGGCAGGAAGATCGTTAGCTTACTTTTTTCATCTGGCAGTAAAAAAAATCATCGTCTTTTCCGTCACCATCAAAGTCGAGCTTTGATCTGAGTTCAGCAGATCCGGCAGTCAGGTCAACCCGGTAATTCATCTGCTGGTCATTGGGAAAAAGCTGGTGAATCTTTAACTGGTTTTTCGCGGCCGACCATTTTCCGGCGGTGACTTTGATCACTTTGCCTTCAGCGTTTGTATAAGCAGAAATATAGGTTTTATTCGGATTGAAGATCGTCTGGATCGGTTGCATTTTCATTCTCTCAACCCATTCATCGCTTCTTACTTCGAGGATCACCGACATATCACTGTTGTGAATGGTGTCGATGCCGACGACCAGGGCATCGGTTCTCCACATGCCTACCAGGGAACTTTGTAAATCGTTATCGGCCTGGATGGCATCCTGGCTGGCAGGAGGAACGGGTGCTTTGCTGCAACTCAAAAGGAAGAGCAACATGATCGTCAAAGGGAAGATGTATTTTCTGAGAGGTGTCATTGTAGATCAAACATACCTAACGGAACAACACAAAAAAAATTTTATCGGTTAAATGCAGGAAGATATGAGTATCAGTTGTTACGCGCTCCTTCCAGCATCCAGGTAACAATGGTGTCGATCCGGCCGGGCTTAAAAGCCGGTGCGTTCAGCGGCATCAACGGATAACCGTTTCCTTTGAGATGCCTGATGAGGTTGCTGTTGTTGGGATTGATCGTGTCGACATACGGAGCATGAATGCCATGAGGATTCGCATGCCATAAATTATTCCAGGAAACTTCGGCGCGCAAATCGAGGTATGGATGATACAGATTGTGGCAAATGATGCAGTTCTCATCGAAGAGCGGTTGTATGTCCTGCTGGTAATGGATTTTGAATGGATCATCCGGAGCCGGTTGAGAAGCCGGCTTCACAATCATGGGGCCTTTGTCTTTTTCACACGAAGAGATAATCAGCATAAAAAACAAAGCCACCATACCCGGGCGAATCAAAAGGTTCTTCAACATTTCTTATGATTTTGTTTTCGGTTTTTTCCAGTAGGTCCGTTTGATGTTGAAGCCGAGCAGGAATTTCTTCTTCGTGTAATCGGAAACCACGTTTGTATACAGTTGTTGTTCGAGGATTTCCTGCGATGAGCTTACGACGATCTGGAACACATGGCTCACCGTACCGAATTCCATGGCGATGGAGAGTGGATACAGTTTGTCTTCAGGTTGGTTGTTAAAACGGTATGCATATTCAAAGAGGAAAGAAGAATTCATCCCTGTTTTGATCGCTCCTCCGACCGGAAGAACAATCGTATGATTTTTAGTTCCGGCACTTGCCAGGTTTTTATAAATCAATGCCGGTGAAACCTCGAATGAAAACCAGTCGCAGAATTTCCTCGAGATGATGACCTGCGAATTGTAGCTGAGCCGGTGATTGAATTTGTAACGGAACGGAGTTACACCGTTATCAAAATAAGCATTCCTTGGTACAGGAAGGAAATCATCCGTATTCACGGCGGCGTCCAGGTACACGGAAACGGATACCGGGACGTTTGGATCAGTTGACTGGGTGAGTAATAACTGTTTCAGTTCTGCATCATACATTTTTCCGTTCTTCGTTCTTCCGGCTCCCACCTGAAGGTTTTTCATCACCGAAAAATCAAACCCAAAACGGATGTTTGCAAAAAGATCCAGTCCGAGAAAATTCTTGATCGCATCTTTATTCAATTCCATTTCACCAAAACGATGACGAATGCTGAATTCAAAACTGTGGGCGGGCTGGACAACTGTTGTCTGTGCGTTGATCAGCGTGGAACTCCGGAATGCATTGGTGATGTTTTCATTATCATCCAGGCCTAAATCCTGTGCAGTTGATTTTTGAATACCCGGAAAAACAAGCAGGTAAACAGTGCACATGATCAGGTACCGGAAAAATGATTTCATGGTTACTTCTGAATTAATAGGTGGAATTTTTCGGTAAGTTTTTTTTTCCAAGCTCACGGATGTAATTCACCAGCATCCATCGCTGCCTGGATGAAAGCGCTTTTGCATACGGTTGCATATTTCCTTTCCCGATGCTGATTTTCCAGAAGATGGAACCATCACTTTGCTTTTGAATCTGCACGCTCGTATGGTCCGCTGGTTTGGGATTCAATGTCGCTGCTGCAGGTCCGTCTCCTTTGCCGCTTAATCCATGGCAGGGCCAGCAGGCATTTTCGTATATTTTTTTTGCCTCCTTTAACGTGAGTTCAGTTGCCGGCACACGATTCCTGAGCGTATCGGCATACGATGGAGCAATCCATATTTCATTCTGATGAACAGGTTGTGCGCTTATGATCGTCCACCCTGCCTCGGATAGCAGAAGACAAAAAAAATATCTGAAGAATGATTTTGTCATCTTCCTCGTTGATGAAGGAACAAAGATGTCATCAATAATAATATGACACCATTAAATATGTCAGTTAACCATACCTTATTGAATGACTGAAATCATACGCATGGTTGCGATTTCGTAGGAAGCAATGTAACGGATGCCTATGGAAGCCCTTTGATACCGTGCAATACGTGGTGTCCGGTTCCTTGATCACTCACCTGTGGGAACTCACTTTTTTTTGTTGAAAAAAATTGTGTGTGATGATCCGTGCTTTTTCAAAACTGAACATTACCTTCGCCTGCGTATTTAACCAGGAAAAAATGATTACATCTCTGAAAATGTTTTACACTTCGGTTGGCCGTAAACTGATCATGGCGCTTACCGGTTTATTTTTATGTGTGTTTCTCCTTGAACATCTCTATGGGAATTTACAATTGTATAAAATAGACGGTGGGAAAGCGTTTAATGAATACACCGAATTCATGACAGGCAATATGTTCATCCGTGCCGTTGAGTTTATTCTTTTCGCGGGCATCCTCGTTCATGCCCTGGATGGTCTCATGCTGACCCTTGCAAACAGGAAAGCGCGCCCGGTACGTTATGCCGTAAGCCGCCAGTCGCAAAACAGCACCTGGTTTTCACGCAACATGGGACTCACCGGGAGCATTCTCTTTGTTTTCTTCGTGATCCACCTGCGCGAATTTTTCTTTGCTCACCGTTTCGGCGGAGCAACAGAATCGATGGCAGCCAGTGTGGCGAATGCATTTACCACTGCCTGGTATGCTTCGCTTTACATTGTTGCCATGATCATACTCGGCTTTCACCTGAACCATGGTTTCCAGAGTGCTTTCCAGACACTGGGGTTGAGCAATCACAAATACATTAAAACATGGAAGTGTGCCGGGACAGTTTTCGCGCTGATCATGATGATTGGTTTCGCCTCAGTTCCGGTGATGTTATATTTCGACTTTATGGGAATGTCTTCTAACATACTTGGAAAATAAATTTCATGGATGGAGTGTACGTCGCAATTTCTGCGGCAGCACCCTTACAAGAATAAAAAAAATATGAGCAAACTAAATTCACGAATTCCGGATGGTCCTCTTGAAGCCAAGTGGACGAAATACAAATCAACAGTCAGGCTGGTAAACCCCGCCAACAAAAGAAGAATCGAAGTGATCGTTGTCGGCTCCGGATTGGCAGGCGCTTCCGCGGCAGCATCACTGGCTGAACTTGGATATTCCGTCAAATGTTTTTGTTTCCAGGATTCACCGCGACGAGCCCATTCCATCGCTGCACAGGGAGGAATCAATGCCGCAAAAAATTATTCGAACGATGGCGACAGCGTGTTTCGCCTCTTTTATGATACAGTCAAAGGCGGTGATTACCGCGCACGTGAAGCCAATGTGTACCGCCTTGCTGAAGTGAGCAACGCCATCATCGACCAGTGCGTGGCGCAGGGAGTTCCGTTCGCCCGCGAGTACGGTGGCTTGCTGGATAACCGGTCATTCGGCGGTGTGCAGGTGTCCAGAACGTTTTATGCGCGCGGTCAAACAGGCCAGCAGTTGCTGCTCGGTGCGTATTCATCTTTGTCACGTCAGATTGCAAAAGGAAATTGCCAGATGTACAACCGCCATGAAATGCTGGAACTGGTAACCATCGATGGCAAAGCGCGTGGAATCATCTCACGCGACCTGGTGAGCGGTGAAATACAACGACATTCGGCGCATGCTGTGATTCTCGCAACCGGCGGTTACGGCAACGTGTTTTTTCTTTCCACAAATGCCATGGGAAGCAATGCCACAGCAATTTGGAAAGCCTATAAGAAAGGAGCTTTTTTTGGTAACCCATGCTTCACGCAAATTCATCCGACCTGCATTCCGGTTTCCGGAGACTATCAATCGAAACTCACGTTGATGAGTGAGAGCCTGAGAAACGACGGTCGTGTGTGGGTTCCGAAAGCAGTAGGTGATAAACGCAAACCCGAAGATATTCCTGAAGAGGAAAGAGATTATTACCTCGAACGCAGGTATCCTTCTTTCGGCAACCTGGTTCCCCGGGATGTCGCATCCAGGGCGGCTAAACAGGTTTGTGATGAAGGAAAAGGTGTCGGCCCGTCAGGGCTTGCAGTTTTTCTTGAGTTCAAAGATTCCATCAAACGCCTGGGATTGGATGTGATCAAAGAACGATACGGAAATCTTTTTGAGATGTATGAAAAAATCACCGGTGAAGATCCGTATCACACGCCAATGCGCATTTACCCGGCCGTGCATTATACGATGGGTGGCTTGTGGGTTGATTACAACCTGATGACCACTGTTCCCGGTTTGTATGCTCTCGGTGAATGTAACTTCAGTGACCACGGTGCCAACAGGCTTGGTGCTTCCGCACTGATGCAGGGACTTGCCGATGGTTACTTCGTGATTCCTTATACCATTGGCGACTTCCTCGCTGATGAAATCCGGAATCCTGTTCCGCCAACGACGCATGCAGAATTTGATAAGGCGGAAAAGGAAGTGAAGGATAAAATCGACAGGCTCATGAACATCAAAGGAAAACAAACCGTTGATGACCTGCATAAAAAACTCGGCAAAGTGATGTGGGAATATTGCGGCATGGGCAGAAACGAACCGGGATTGCTGAAAGCACGTACACTGATAAAAGAAATTAAAGAGGAGTTCTGGAAAGACATCCGCATCCCGGGAAGTAAAGATGAATTCAATACCGAGCTGGAAAAAGCAGGTCGTGTGGCTGACTTCATCGAACTCGGTGCCTTGATGGTGGAAGATGCTTTGCTTCGGAAAGAATCCTGCGGCGGACATTTCCGTGAAGAATCACAAACGGAAGAAGGCGAGGCCAAGCGCGACGATGTCAATTTCAGTTTCGTGGCGGCCTGGGAATATGCGGGCGACAACAGTGCTCCTGTTCTGAATAAGGAAGAACTGAAATTCGATGTCGTTCACCCGACACAAAGAAGTTATAAATAATGAATGTGAAGATGGGTTCATTGGCAATACGCTGATGAAATCTATGTCGATCGTCAAACTATAATCATCAAATTAAAATCATGAGCGAAACAATCAATGTGAAATTAAAAATCTGGCGGCAAAAAAATACCAGCGACAAAGGACGTTTTGAACTATATGACATGCCCGGTGTAAGCACACACATGTCGTTTTTGGAAATGATGGATGTGCTGAACGACCGCCTCGTAAGGGAAGGAAAAGATCCGGTTGCCTTTGATCATGATTGCCGCGAAGGAATTTGCGGGATGTGCAGCATGTACATCAACGGCCGCGCTCACGGCCTGCTGAAAGGCACCACCACCTGCCAGCTTCACATGCGTCATTTTGAAAATGGGGAAACGATTACCATTGAACCATGGAGGGCCGAAGCTTTCCCGGTGATTAAAGACCTCGCCGTCGACCGTACCGCTTTTGAAAAAATCATGCAGGCCGGTGGTTATGTTTCCATGAATACGGGAAACGCCGTCGACGGAAATGCTTTGCCGATTGAAAAAGTAAAAGCCGATGAAGCCATGGATGCCGCTTCCTGCATCGGTTGCGGAGCATGTGTGGCTTCCTGCAAAAATGCTTCCGCCATGTTGTTCATGTCGGCGAAAGTTTCCCAGCTCGCCTTGCTGCCGCAGGGAGAACCTGAACGGTATGTGCGTGTGTTGAAAATGATGGAGGCTCATGACGAAGCAGGATTCGGAAGCTGCACCAACACCGGTGCCTGTGAATCGGAATGTCCGAAAGAAATTTCAATCGCCCACATTGCACGTTTCAACCGCGATTACCTGACGGCAAGTGTGGTGAGTGAAAAATAACAGCACTTCATCGGGAATTTTATCGTTTGATTTTTCAGGTAACAGGAATTCTGTTTCCACATGATCTGTTTCCATTGCTTCCTGTGTTGTATCTCCATCAGAAGTTTTTTGGGGAACTCAAAGAAAAAATCCCAAACAGTGCCCCTGCCACTTCCTTACTCTTTTTGTGTATCAATTCAGAATCATGTAAGTTTGTGACTGTCGAAGAAAAACCAGGCAACACTACTTTTGTTTTCCATATTCAGAACATACTTTTCAAAGGATAAAAAACTTTTTCACGCGCTGAAAAATCTTCTCGGTTTTTATCCGAACAACCTTGCCGTTTATAAACTGGCATTCAGTCACCGGAGCAGTGCAGAAGAACATCCGAGCGGACTCAAGATGAGCAACGAACGCCTTGAATACCTCGGCGATGCTATTCTCGGAGCCGTGGTAGCAGAAATGTTGTTCAGGAAATTTCCATTCAAAGAAGAAGGGTTTCTTACGGAGATGCGCTCGAAAATTGTAAACCGTGAAAACCTCAACAAGCTTGCATTGAAACTGGGAATCGATCATTACATGAACGGATCCATTGACCCGGCGGCGAAAAGCCGTTCGGTGTATGGCGATGCATTTGAAGCGCTGATTGGCGCCGTTTACATCGACAAAGGTTACAGCGTCACCCGTTCGCTGATCCTTCACCGGTTCATCAAACACCACATTGATGTGGAAGAACTCGAATTGCTGGAACATAACTTCAAAAGCAAGCTCATCAACTGGGGACAACGCGAACGTAAGAATGTAGAATTCGAATTGCTGGAAGAGGTGGAAAACGGTGGAAAGCGTTTGCTGCGTGTCAGGGTTTTGGTGAACGGTGAAGAACTGGCAAGAGGTGAAGACTATTCGAAAAAAAGAGCCGAGCAAATTGCCGCTCAGAAAGTCTGCGAGTCAATAGGTATCAGTTAAGCATCGGTTTCTGATCGAGAAGCAAGTAACAAAAAAGGGAACTTACTTTTTTATTATTTTTTTCACCACGGAGATTCTGAGTACACAGAGGTTCACGGAGACATCTCTGTGGCTTTTTCGTGTCCTCCGTGCCGTGGTGAACTAATTTGTGAGCAAATGGAATAAGAGGAAAGAAGCCTGGTATTTTTTGTTATGAAAAATCACGTTTCTCATCTTCATTCCTTAATACTTTTTTCTCTACTTTTGTCCGCCTGAAGAGCAGTTATCAGAACGGATTTAGCATTTAAAATTTGATTTCTGAAATCATCAGAATATCTAAAAAATAAAATTATTCCTTATGGCTCAAGACAGATTTCAATCGCACGATTATTATTTGATGGATGAATTGCTCACGGAAGAACATAAACTCATTCGTTCCAGTGTGCGCGACTGGGTGAAAAAAGAAGTGTCGCCGGTTGTGGAAGAAGCCTGTCAGAAAGCGACATTCCCGAAACAATGGATCAAAGGATTGGCGGAGATCGGCGGCTTCGGTCCGTACATACCGGAAGAATACGGCGGCGGCGGGCTCGACCAGGTTTCTTATGGCCTCATCATGCAGGAGCTGGAGCGCGGCGATTCCGGTTTGCGTTCCACCGCTTCGGTTCAGAGTTCACTCGTGATGTATCCTATTTACACGTATGGAAGTGAAGAGCAGCGAAAAAAATATCTTCCCAAACTGGCCAGCGGCGAATGGATGGGATGTTTCGGGCTCACCGAACCGGATCATGGAAGCAATCCCGGCGGCATGCTCAGCAACATCAAAGACAAAGGCGATCATTTTTTACTGAACGGTTCGAAGATGTGGATCAGCAATGCACCGTTTGCTGATGTAGCCGTGGTATGGGCGAAGGATGAACAGGGAATCATCCGCGGGATGGTTCTGGAACGCGGCATGAAAGGGTTCACCACTCCGGAAACCCACGGCAAATGGTCGCTGCGCGCCAGCGCTACCGGCGAACTGGTTTTTGATAACGTGAAAGTCCCGAAAGAAAATATTTTCCCGAATGTAAAAGGACTGAAAGGTCCTTTGGGCTGCCTGAATTCGGCGCGGTACGGAATTGCCTGGGGCGCCATCGGCGCTGCACTGGATTGCTATGATTCGGCTCTGCGCTATGCGAAGGAGCGCGTTCAGTTCGGGAAACCGATAGCGTCGTTCCAGCTTACTCAGAAAAAACTCGCCGAGATGATTACGGAAATCACCAAGGCACAACTGCTCACCTGGCGTTTGGGAGTTTTGAAAAATGAAAACCGTGCAACACCGGCACAGATCAGCATGGCCAAGCGAAACAATGTGAACATGGCGTTGCAGGTTGCCCGCGAAGCGCGACAGATACACGGCGGCATGGGCATCACGGGCGAGTACCCGATCATGCGCCACATGATGAACCTCGAAAGCGTAATCACCTACGAAGGCACGCACGACATTCATTTGCTCATAACAGGAATGGATGTAACGGGGATCAATGCGTTTGAATAAACCGAAGGCGGAGGCTGGAAATTGGAAGACGGAAGTTGGGCGGTTGACATAATCACTAAGCATTGGTTCATGATTCTTACATCCTGTTATTTTTTTTTGTATTTTTCTGCTCCTAATCTAAAACCTATCACCATGAAATTAAAATCTACCATTCTTACCCGGAGCATGTTCCTGTTATTCAGCATTAGCCTGGTAACGGTTTCGAATGCCCGCCCGCTTGTGTATTGCGTTCCTACGTTTTTGAACGGATGTACGCAATGGAATAATCACACCATCACCCTGAACACCATCAACTGGACAATCGGTGCAACAGCCTGCACCGTTTCAGATTATACCAGTCAGTCCACCACGCTCACGGCCGGAACATCTTACCCGATGACCGTGATCAACGGCGCCTGGTGCGGTTGTTCTGTCTGGATCGATTTTAACCAGAACCAGGTGTTTGATACGATAGAAAATCTTTATCATTCGTACCAGGGCAACTCGCCAACCTTCACGTATAATTTCAACATTGCCATTCCTGCTACTGCACCCAACGGAACTTACCGGATGCGTGTAATCGGGCCATGGGGATCTGACGGATATACAGTCGGTAGTGGTAATGGATGGGGCGGCTGTGGTTCTTACCAGTATGGAAACTTTGAGGACTTTACCGTTACCATTGTTGGTTCCGTTGGTATTCCAAACATTGCCGGCAACAACTTACCTGTGATGTCTGCTAGTCCGAATCCTGCAACTACGGAAATCACCGTCACGATGAATGACATAAAAGGAAAGGAAGCGAAACTGCAGCTCATGGATATTACCGGGAAACTCATACGCACCATAGATGTTCGAAGTGAAAAGGAAGTGCTCGATATCGCCGATCTTTCAAAAGGAATTTACATTCTCCATTATGCCGACGGTGATCGCGGCCAGGACATCAGGCTGGTGAAATAAAATACCAACGCCAGCAAAACGCTTTCCTGTTTTCGAAAGCAAATTTCTACTCATAAAAAGGACTCCTCTGAAACGGAGTCTTTTTTTGTGGGTTCATTCCAGCCTTTTTTATTTCTCTATGTTCCATGGTAAAATTTTTTAAACATAGCATCGAGGACATGGAGGTTTGCCAGGAAACAGTGTGTTTACTCTGTCAATAGATTTGAGTCACCCAGGTTTAGGATAACACGTGAGCATGGAAGGTTGCAGAGGACTTTTTATACCAGGATTTCGGAAGCGAAGAAAAAAATACCGGGAAGAATTCCTGTCATGCCTTTTTCAAAAAACAGGTTTTGAGTACCAGCGTTACCTTATCTACGCGGCCTTCTATTTCGTCAGGGTTGGATGTGAGGCGGATGTTTTTTACCACCTGTCCTCTTTTCAGATCCGTAGGACTGCCTTTTACTTTTAAACTTTTAATGAGGGTTACGTTATCGCCTTCTGCAAGCAGGTTGCCATTGCTGTCTCTTACGTCCATGATTTTTATTGAATAAATAAATTAGAGCACGCAATATCCGACTTTATTTAAAAGTATAAACAAATTATTCCAACACTATTTCTCAAAGTGAAGATTGGAGGGTTCCTTGTTCGGCATCAGGTTTTCTTTTCCTCTGCCCGTTGTTGGAACAGTGGTCTCCACCACATCGAAGTTCAGGTCGCTGAACCAGATCTGACCTGTGCCGACGAGCAATGCTCCGTATGCCATGTTGGAAGCGTTGAGCGGAACATCGAGGACAATTTCATATTTTTTCCAGTCGGTGGTTCCTTTCACAGGCCTGTCGAGCATGTTGTCGAACGACAATGGTATTTTTGAATGGGCTTCATCAATTCTCAGCCAGAGCCCGGCTTTGTCGTCCACATTTTTTGATTTTACGTAACCGCTCATGCGGATTCTTCTCCCGATGTATTTGTCGGGCAGGCATTCCTGCATGAGCGTGCCGAAGCCATGAATTTTTTTGGTGTTGGATTGAATGGTGGCGGCGTTGCTGCCGTTTTGCCCGGCGCCTTTATCAATACCCATGTCGTAACTTTTCGGATCGCTTCCGGCTTTGAACCAACCTTTCGGTAAATCGAAAGAAAAAAATGTTGCGGCGATGGCGATGAACAATAAGCTTGTCAGGATTCTTTTTGTGGAGGTCATGGGCGGGGAGGTGTTTGTTTTTCATGTCTCGAAACATGAAAGATTTCTTAATGCACCAAGTTACAAGATTTAAAATTATCCTTTTTTAAACAACGAAACTCTCAGAGCTAACCTACAAAATTTTTTTCTCATCCCCCATGAAGCGATGAAAACAAAATAACAGCTATCGTTTGGTTTTATTTTACAGGTACAACTTCAGGCAAGGCGAGATTCTGCAGCCAGCTTTCGGCATTGCTGAGATCCTCTTTCATCACAGCAAGGTATCGTTCGCTTTCCTGGTGAATGGAAGTGAGGAGTCGTTTATAATAGTCAACGCCTTCAAGCAAATTGGTTTTGAATGTCTGCAGGTACTTCGCCTGGCGCGCATTGATTTCACCGATGCTTTTTGAAATTTCATTTTTCAGGTAGTCCGTGTAAAGATTCAGTTCGTTGACGAACATGTTCGGGCGACGTAACGAATTGAGCAGGTTGCAGCGGCCGTAGATGTGATCTGCCATCTGTTGCAACGTGAAGATTCCTGAAAAGTACGCCAGGTTGGGCCCCGGGCAAATGGTAACGGCTTTGAGATGATGATGAAGAGGCATGTGGTTTTTCAGCAATATCGATGCATCCAGCCCTTCACACAAACAATCTTTTTCGACAATGGTTTTTAATTCCGCTTCAAAGATTTGTTCCGGAAGATTCTTCTCTTCGAGCTGTTTGATTTTCAGTTGTTGGTATTCACGCGAAGCGGTGCAGATCGGCAGCGCAGTAAATTCGGTATTGGTGGAGAGAAACTTTTTATAGCACGGACTGCCCGGCCTTCCTTTGTCGATGCGCAATTGCATTTGTTTCTGAGCAGAACTTTTCCTGAAATTATGAAACGGTATTCCCAACGGTGAGTTGTTGCTCAGGTAATAATCTTCTTTTTCTGCCGTTGCCAGTTGGTGCAATGTTTCATCATCCACGTTGGTCACTTCAGGCACCAGTAAAAAAGGACTTCCCCAGCCGGTGCCGTCCACATCGTAATAGCCGAGCAGGAAATTATTTTCATTGGAAGTGCCGATTCCGCCCTGGACGGTAATTTTCATTCCGGGCTGCTGAGGAAAAGCATCGTATTTTTTTTCAGTCAAGGCACGGCTGCACATTTCAAAAAGTTCAGCGGCAATCTCCTGTTTCTTTACTTTGAATTCTTCGAGGATGGGGCCGAGCAGGATTCCATCGGTCGCAAAAGCATGTCCGCCGCAGTTCAACCCGGATTCGATCCTGAACTCTGAAACCCACAACCCTTTTTTTGCCATGAGTTTTCCCTGCGTGAGTGCAGAACGGTAGTCACTTACTTTCAGTATGATTTTCTTTTTCAGGTTTCCGTTTGCATCCGGGAAAAAGTCGCGGAAGTTTTCGATGTAAGCATACAAACGCGGGTTATAGCCGGCAGAAAATACGACGGAAGAATCCAGTTCGCTGTTGGCAAAACCCCTGAACGCCGACAGTGCGTCGGAATATTCCAAAGGCAACGGCTCGCCGCTCTTCGTATAAGCCGGCTTGTCGATTTTCGACATGATGTTCACGTCGATGGAACCTGCAATGATTTTAGAGCGGAGTTCCTGTTGCAATGATTCCTTCTTTTTCCCTTCTTCTGAATGTTGCATCTCCCGGTAAGTTTTCTTTACAGGAGAATTGTCGGGAAGAAGTTCAAAATATTTCGTAAGATCGTTTCCTTCTTCAAAAGGAAGTGTGCGGAGTAGGTTCACCTGTTGCTTCACCAAACGGTTTAGGAGATCGAGGTAAGCGGTGATGCGTTTGGCGCGGAAATCAAAAACATCCGTGGTGATGGCATCATACTGCTCTCCTGATTGCAGGCAATGATATTTCCGCATCTCCTCAACCAATTCATCTTCGATGATGGAAACGACGGATGAAATTCCGAACCTGGCAATTTTTAAAGGAGTATCAATCGTATAGCACAATCCCATCACGGGAATGTGAAACGTATGTTGTTCGGCTCGGCTCATGTACGAATATTCATTGACAACATGAGAGTGTTCCGTTCGGCTGAATCAATCCCACGCATCTGACTTTAAAGAAGGCATTTTTTCTTTGGATGGGTCATGACTTTGATCATGTTTTAGCATAGGCGCTGTTTCAATTGCCTTTCCATATTTGGCCGTGTACAAAACGTGTTTGTAAAATTGGAAATGATTGATCATGTACCATCCGGAACTTCAATGAACAATGGAATAAAATTTCCGGTGTTTCCGATTCCATCAATAGACAATCGATATTTTTAAAATCGTTTTTATAAACTGGCTATTCCTCTTTTCCTTTGTGAATAGTATTGGTTGGATAATAAACGAAACATGAGTGTGTAAGTGCTCCCTTGTTATTCGAAAGGGACTCGCAGTAAAATGCCCGATGCCGAATCATACTGCTAAAGATACCGGTGTATAAGTAATAAGGCAAGGGTTACACTTTCAAGTCTGATGATGAGCCTCCATTTTTTAAGCTCTCTTTTTAAATGAATATTCAATGAATATTTAATTGAATAGACAAAAAATACGTTTTAATACTTTAATTTAGACAAAAGTTATTTTCGTTTCCGGATGAATTCGTTTTTGCAGTGAGTTGTTTCGTTAATTACAAACCAGTAATTTCTTTAAGCCATGAGTAGAATAAATCAATCCATATTGATTATTTTTTTGATGAGTTATTCTTTGCTTACTTTTTCCCAGAACAAACAATTGGAAGAACACCGGCGCAAATGGGATACCCCGGCATGGACAGATACGATCAGGAATCCATATGTTAACATAACTGCAGCTACTGACAGTGGGAAAATATTGTATGGACAAATCTGCAGCGTATGTCATGGTATGTCCGGTAAAGGCGATGGCGTGGCTGCGGCAGGATTAAGTGTCAGGCCGGCCAACCATACTTCAGCGAATGTACAATTGCAAACTGACGGTTCGTTGTTTCATGAATTATCAAACGGTCATGCGCCGATGCCAGCTTATAAAGATGCACTTACTCCAAAGCAACGTTGGTCACTGATCAATTACATACGGGTACTTGGAAAGAAAAACGCTCCAGTCAAATCTTCTCATTAATCATTAACATTTATGCAAAAACCAAACGCTATGAAAAAATTAATCCTATTGCTATTTGTCGGTGCATGGTGCGTTTCGCCCACGTATGCACAATCTGACGCAAAAGAAAGTCCGAGAGATTTCGGGTCTAATAAACTTCTTATCACAGGTCATGCAACCGTAACGGCTGTGATGGATTCGGGACAAAACAATATCAGTGAAGCCAATTTCTCAGCCATCTTCCTGTATCATTTGTCTGAAAAATTATTTTTAGAATCTGAACTTGAAATCGCAACAGGCGAAGGCAGCGCTGAACTCGGATTAGAGCATGCGAACCTGGTTTGGATGTTCAATAAAAACATTGCATTCCATGCCGGGCGTTTTGTACCTCATTTCGGTTTATACAGGGGCCGGCTTGGCGAAGGTTTTATCAATCGCTTCCCTACCGACCCGGCAGGATTTGGTGATGGCGGCATTGGAACCATGGAAGCTGTTGGTTTTGGTTTCCAGGGTGGTTTTGCTTTAGGTGTTTCAAAAATGAATTACGATCTGTGGGTGTCTGATGGACCGCATCTTCTTACGGATATAGCAAATGCCGGCCAATTTGACTACGAGGCATACAAGGATAATAACAAGAACAAAGCGGTTGGCGGGCGCATCGGTTTTCTCCCATTTACCAACTCCTGTCTTGAATTGGGTTTGTCTTTTGAAAATACAAAAAAGACGGGAGACCTGTATTCACCATTTGAGAATGTAGGCGTGAGAATGATGGCAGTGGATTTTAATTTTTATCACCAGGTGAGTCCATTGATGAGCACGATTCGTCTGACAGGTGAATATAAAAAACAAGACGTTGATAAATTTGATTATCCTGTTCCTTATGATTCAACAGGAGCTATTTTCACATTTGATAATTCGTCTAACGCATATTATGTATCGGCTTCAATTCGCCCAAGTAGCTCTGAGAATGAGATCTTACGCAACTTCGAAATCGCGTATCGCTACTCAAAATTTACTACGCCCAAAGAGGCTCCATGGGGAACAGCCGAACCGGTTGTTCGCAATGTTGTAGCACTTAATTACTGGCTGAAATGGAATTGTGTGTTAAAGGTTGCATTTCAGAAGGAGACAAACGTTGCCGACGCAGTGTATGTTCAAATGTTCTACGGTTTCTAATCATTTTAAAAAAGAGAAAAACAATGAAAAAAATAATCATACTTTTTATATTCGTCATGTCAGGAAGTGCTATGTTATTCAGCAGCTGCGCTCCTACTAAAGAGATTGCTGACAAGAGCGGTGCCCAGTTATGGGGTGAGAATTGTAACCGTTGCCACAATGCTCCGTCTATGGATCAATATTCAAAAGAACAGTGGCCCATCATTGGCTCGCACATGAAACTGAAAGCAGGCCTCACCGATGATGAGGTAAACAAAATTGTTTCGTTTCTGAAAGGAAGTTAATTCGGGCTTTGGTTTGTGTCAGAGGCGATCGGGTTGATCGCCTCTTTTGTTTGGCAGGAAATTCCTGGTGCGGATCTTTGCCCAGTGGTGAAAAATTTCATTTTCATTTGGATACATTTAGCGGATGGTAAGAAAAAAAACCTGGATTGACCTGTCCATTTTTAATTTATGTGTAGTTGCTTTTTTAGGAATGGTACTGAGAAGCAAGATGCTTTTCTCATTGCCTTTTATTGATTTCAATGATCTATCAAACGCCCACTCACACTTTGCTTTTGGCGGATGGGTGACATTGACGCTGATGTTTCTAATGGTGTACCGGTTGCTGCCGCATCCCCTGAACAACAAATCAATATATCAATGGATCCTCGGTGGAATCGTGCTGTGTTCCTGGTGTATGCTGTTATCATTTTATTTTCTGGGGAATGGGTATGTGTCAGCTTTTTTTTCTTTCTTTTTTATTTTCATCACGTATGTTTTCGGATGGATGATCATTAAAGACAGCCGAAAAGCCGGATTGAGTAAGACAGTCTATCTCCTCAGTGTTTCATCTGTCGTTTGCCTTCTGTTGTCTTCTGTTGGGCAGTTAACGATCACGTATCTTTTTGCTGTTAAATCGATCAATGCAATTTTTTATCGCGATGCACTGTTTACGTATCTTCATTTCCAATACAATGGTTTTTTTACGCTTGCTGTTTTTGCATTGCTGTTTCAGCAATTGGAAAATAAAATGACTGCAAAGTCAGCGCAACTCAGTTACAATTTTTCTGTTTTGATTTGTGTATCCATTCTTCCCTCCCTGTTTCTTTCTTACCTCTGGCAAAGTCCCGATACGTTTTTACGGATTGTTGCCATGTCAGGAAGCATCACTGTTTTACTGAGTCTTGTCTGCTTTATTATTTTCGGATTATCCATGGTAAAAATATACAGATCAGCCAGTCCGGTCTTACGTTTTTTAGGATTACTGTCCATGGGAGCCTTCATGCTGAAGATGCTTTTGCAAAGCCTGACCATTTTTACTTCTATTGGCAATGCCGTATTCGGTGCCAGGCCGATGATTATTGGCTTCCTTCACCTGGTGTTTTTAGGATTTGTTTCTCTTTTCCTGTTGGCCTGCTTTACCCGGGAGGGTTTTCTGAATGGGAAAAACAAATTTACAAGAGTATCACTGGCCGTATTTGCTGTTGGGGTATTGTTAAACGAAACTATTTTAATGTCTGAAGGTTTGGGTTCCATGCTGGTAAAAAGCAGCTACCTGTTTCCATGGATGCTTTGGATCGTAAGCCTTTGGATGTTTATTGGCGCTTTACTCACAGGTATAGCACGCATAAAGGAAAACAATAGAACGGCCGGGTAAAATTTTCTGACCCGGAAGAAAAATAAAAATTGATTTGAGTTACCGGGATTCTGTGAACAGAATTTCAAAGCAGCCTAATTTTTTCCGTCATTCTGGCGCATGAACTCCAGGAGATTGCGGGCGTCTTCATCACTGACACCCTGGCTTGGCATTCGTACCAAACAGGTGATAAACATTTTTTGCGCGATGAGATCGCTGTCGAGCATGACGTTTGTGTTCGTGATAAAGTTCATGATCCATTCTGGTGTTCGCCTGTCAGTAACTCCTTTCCATCCTGGTCCAACTAATTTTTCGGCTGTAAGTTTGTGACAGGCAAAACATTTTCCATCGTAAATCGGTTTGCCTTTTGTGATCAGTGCGGCATCTAAAGGATGAGTGAGTTGAACATTTTTGAATTTACCAATTCCATTGTCTGCTTCTTTTCCCGACTCAGCCTGCTTCATCAGGTTCGTGGTATCATTCGACTTGCCTGCATTTCCGGGTTGTTTGTTGTCACTACAACGAATGGCTGTTATTGCAATCATGGAAAATAGAATCATGTACAGTGAATGGCGTTTCATGTGTCAGATTATTAATGGTTATTCGCAAAACTAACGATTGTTTATCTATTAAGATGATTAAATAATGAGGAAAATCCAACGCTGTCAATCCGGAATCTTCTTTACCTTCGGTAAAAATTAAAAACCATGACACTCTTCATCATCGGACTTTTACTGTTCCTGTTTGCCAAAAACTTAACGGAATTATTTCCGCAGATCCCAACCGTTCATCGTATGGTGCGGTTGGCGGGACTGGCATTGGCTGTGGTTGGAATCGCCAATGCATCCGTCAAACAAATTGATGCCGGTCATGTGGGAGTGCAATCGTTGTTCGGAAAAGTCCAGGAACATGTGCTCACCAGTGGGCTGAATGTGATCAATCCTTTTGTGGATGTTCACACGTTTGACATCAAGACACAGAATTATACCATGTCGGCCATTGCAACCGAAGGCGATAAAACCGGCGACGATGCCATTCGCGTTCTTTCTGCCGACGGACTGGAAGTGATCATTGACCTCACGATTCTGTACAGTGTGATTCCTTCGGAAGCGCCCAATATTTACCGTGAAATCGGTGTGGACTATAAGAATGTAATCGTGCGGCCGATTACCCGTACGAAAATCCGTGACAATGCTGTGTACTATGATGCCGTGGCGCTTTATTCAAAGCAGCGCGATGAGTTCCAGGCGAAAATATTCAAGAGCATTGAAAATGATTTCAAAGCCCGCGGACTGGTACTGGAGCAATTGCTTGTGAGGAACATCACGTTGCCGCCTTCGGTGAAAGCCGCCATCGAATCGAAAATCAATGCGGAGCAGGATGCACAGAAAATGCAGTTCGTTCTGCAAAAAGAAAAACAGGAAGCTGAACGCAAACGAGTGGAGGCGCAGGGAATAGCCGATTACCAACGCATCATCAACAGTGAGATCACCGACAAACTTCTGCAATACGAAAGCATCAAAGCGCAAAAGGAAATTGCACTCTCGCCGAATTCAAAAGTGATCATCATGGGAAAAGGAGCGGGTTCTGTGCTGATCAGCGACAAATAAATCTTCCTTGTTTTTTTATCAGTATGCAACGCAGCCAAATTGTGTGCAATGTCGGCGCGAAAGGCCGAACAGGAACGCGTTCTGTTTAACTACAAACCTAATCAAGTGAAAGACGAAGCCTGCCACCAAGTCCGTCAGCAATAATTCTCATTAACGTTGAAAGACGAATATCAGTGGCGTTGTTTTCAATTCTGGAAATGTAAGATTTCGTTGTTCCGCATTTTTCTGCAAGTTGCTCTTGTGTTAAATTCTTTTTCTCTCTCATTTCAGCAATCAAAACACCGAGTTTGAATGCTTCGAATTCACGCTCCCATTTTTCCCGTTTCTTAACTCCACGTTTTCCAAATTGCCGGTCAAGGTGATCTTCAAAAGAAGCAAGATTTTTATTCACTTTCTTTTTCATCGAAATATTGTTTTTTAAGTTTCATCGCTAATTCAATTTCATCCATGGGAGTCTTATCTGATTTTTTTTGAAAGCCATTGATTAAAATGATCAATTGACCTTCATCGAAGAAACAGAAAACCCGGAAGATATTTTTCCCAACCTCAACGCGAATTTCATAAAGTCCGTCGGCGCCTTCAATGTGTTTGAAATATTTTACCGGGATCCTGTCAAGCGATGCAACCAGGGCCAGTGTCCAGTTGAACTTGGCTTTTACTTCCCGGGATTGCTTATGAAAGAAATCCAGGTAGTAATGTTTGTAATAATATATCTTGCGGATGAACTTACTACTTACTGACAAAGTTAGCTGATTAGGTAACCGGTTCCAAATTATTTATTGTGTTTTCCTGTATAATCTGAAATATAGGGTGCTTCCGGAAGCATAACATCCAATGGCCAGCTTGTTTGGATGCTGTTGAACCCGGGTATTCCGGGCAAACGGTCCCCGGCCTTCAGATGATAACCCGGCACATTTATTTTCGTTTTTCATAAAATAACCCGATTAAAAATTCCTGCTGCAACTGAACCTGGTAGGAAACAGAAGGATCGTAAATGACATGCGTATCGAACCTGAACTGGAGATGCCTGAAAAAACGGAAGGTAAAACTGTTCCGGAAATCTGCACTCACCTGGTCGCGGCTGATGCCATTCACAAAGAAGAATGAGAAATTATCCCAGGTGATGTTCTCCGAAATTTTTTTTGAAAAAATATTGGCCTGTCCGCTCATGCCGTAATGTGCGAGGATGAAGGCACGGTCTGTTTTGGCAACCGGTGTTTCTTTGGGTTCTGTGGCACCAACGTAACGCGGCCTCGTGGACAGGCGAACGGCGGATAATCCTAACAGGACGTTTGAGTAATCCCATAACATCCATGTTACGTTGTATGAAAATGAAAGGGTGACAGGATTTAGAAAACCGCTTCTCCATTCCATCGAATTTGTTTCGGCGGGCTTCCTGCTGTAACGATACGTGTTGAAGAACTGGCTGCTCACTGATAGTGAATAAGCATGCGTAGTGGTGTTGGATGCCTTCTCTGTGTACACGATGTTGATCCGCCAGTTGTCGGCATATTTCGTCCAAGTTGAATCGAGGAATTTCAGGTAACCGAGATCGGTTTTCAGATGATAACTCCGGATGAATTTTTCTTTGGTTATTTTATAATAGCAATCTGATCCGGCAAGAAAAAGAAAGTCCCTGACGTCGTTCCTGTTAAAATTATTCTGAATGATATAGGAAGTGGAGAGGGATGAACACACAGAAAAGGTTTTCTTCGGCAACGGTGAATGTTCCGTCAACGAGTCAGGAGAAGAAGAAAAAATTTTAAATGCCTGGATAAAAAACATCCCGGTAACGATTAAATATTTTTTCAATGGAATAGAAAAATATAAAAACTAAAATAGTGTTAGGTCAACTGTGAATTGACGTAATTAATATATCGTCATTGCCTTGTTGTAAACAGTGTCCGGTTTTGATTTTTGATTTTTTAGATTTAACTTTTGTTGTCAATGAATGATTTTAAGAAGTGTGTCAGGGTTGGTTAATTCTCCCCGCCGAAAAAATACCAACTTGCCTTTGTCATCCAGAACGATGTGTTGCGGGGATATGTTGCCAACCGGGCATTTCGGGCAAATTTCCTTTTTCAGTTTTTCCACTTTTTCGAATTCTGATGTGCCGTATTTGGCTGCGCTAAGGATGTAAGCCGGCTTGTTGTAATGAATTTCAGACAGCGTTTTATTCATCGCCTTCACATCATAATTTTGAACCACCAGGACCTGGTTGATGTTTTTATCTTTCATGCGATCATTAAAAAAACCGGTAAGAACGCGGCAAATCGAAATAGGAATGCGGATACCATGTTGCCCAGATAACGATCCAGGTATATTTTTTTCGCCCCATCAACGCCGTTATGTTGCCGCCATCGATTTCCTCGGAAACAGGCAATCCTGATTTCAGGAGACGCGGTTCGTCATCAAAATTTTCGATGTTGAATCCGGCGATTTGTATGCTGTCATTTTTTGAAATGGATGTGCTGCCATCATCATCCTTCCTTGAAAAGGAAACGACGATACAGGAGCTTAGCATGAATAAAGCTATAATGGATAGAAATGACTTTCGTAGCTTTCGTGAGCTGGTCATTGTAGCAGATTAAAATGAAATGCAAAACAGGGTGATGTGCCGGGCTATAAATAATATATCATCTTGTTTCCTGTCATGGTTCACCGCCCCATCTTTTTTGCCAGTCCAGATCGACTTTGTAAATGCAGATGTTGCAGCCTGTATTTTTTTTGAGATTTTCTTCCCATGCTTTTACTTCGATTTTGTTCAACCTTCCTACCATACGGGCCCAGTATATAAATACATAATAGTCGTAATTTTTTTCCTTGTCAATCACCACCGGTTGGTTGTCGAGTGTAAGCAACCCTTTGATTTCTGAATCAAGTGATTGTTTGGATACGCGCCTGTTCGCCGGAAAATTACAAATGGTTTGGGAGAACTCATAAGCCGGGGAATTGCAAGCGGCACCAGTGTCTTTGTAATAAACGAGTACCCCATTTTTGTCGAAAGCCCGTAATGATGGAAAATCTCTTATTGTTTGGAAACGTTTGTAATAGCTAACCGTATCAGAAAGAACCAAAATATTATGTGAGTCGATTTTTTTCTTTTCCAGGTAACGCAGCAACGATTCTTTGTCTTCTGCTTTTGGCGTACGATAGCCATAGAACAGTTTTGCTATGGTGGTGCAACCCGAAAAGAAAATGCACAGGGATACAATGAGTAGTTTTATTTTCATGAGATCAAAGTTGCATAACAGGAAGGCAACATCAAAATTTATTTATATTGCCTTCCTGTCGCGTCATAAAATTCAGAAAGTAATGGTGATGGTTTCTCCTTTAATGCTGATCGGATATTTACCGGCTTTTATAGTATAATCATCTTCATAGCCGATTTCTTTCAGAATTTCGGCTGGTAGCGGAAAATCATCTTCGCACAAAAAAAATCCATTTGAAAAATATGTTTTGAAGGCTTCCGGGGTAATGTCCTTGTCGGCATTCATGGTGAGAACAATATGCCTTTCGTCATCCATGTCGATCTCGGCACGTCCTATATTTTCAAACGGGAATTGCAGGGGAGGGACTTCGATGGTCCATCGGCACCATCCGAAACCTTCGCAATCCCTGTGACGTGCTAAGACAATGGTGACGATGACTTTTGCAGAAACTTCAGCCGCGGAAGTCCCGATGAGAATAAAAGCGATGATCAATCGTTTAATAATTTTTTTCATGAGGTTAGTTTTAAAATTGGTTTCAATGATTAAATGTTTTGGGTTCGCCTGTTTGGCCGGCGGAGCCTGCTGCGGTTTTGCTTCCAGCAAAAACCAAAGCCTGGTTGTGAGATCCGGTGCACCTGCACCGGTAACGTGCTTTACACAGGAATGTATATAATTTATTTTTCAAACAGCAGCGTGCAAGTTTGTATACAGTGATGGCGATGTCTTTGCCGGGGATCATCCGGGCATAGAATATTTTTCGCCGCTAAAGTACTGCGGCTTATTTCTGGTATCAAGGGTATTTGTACTGAATGTGTCCCGGTAATTATATGGATACTGATTTGTTTAAAAAACTGTTGAAAAGAAGATCAGCGTGTTTTTATTATATGGCATCCGATCATTTTTATTTGCAGGGTACGATCAAGGTGGATGGTACAGGAAATTTTATTTTTTTTTCAGCTTTCCGGATCTTTTAAATTTTGATACACCACTATGACACCCATTACCGTTGGCTTCTATGACGAGAAGCAATTGCTGAGAGCATTGATGCAACATGTTTATTCAACAGCCGGCGAACTGAACATCCGTTTCAGTGCATGGAATGAAGAATCGCTGCTGGAATCGCTTCAGCATTCGGTGCCCGACATCGTATTGATGAACCTGTCGGGCAAACCTCATTTCTGCCAGGCTTTGATGTTGAAATTGAAAAATGAATTTCCTTTCCTGAAAATCATCGGCTATGTTTATGGAGCGGAGTTATCCCAGGAGGAAGTCTTCAGGATCATCAATGCCGGCGCTTCCTCCATCCTCACCGATGAGCATACGCCGGAGGAAGTCCTCCGGGCATTTCAACAGGTCATGGAAAATGGTTTTCATATGAATGAAGTCGTGAATGAGGCCATGTTCATGTATTGCAAACGAAACCGGGTTCTGAGGAAATCATTCGGGCCCGGTGAAAAATTCAGTGAGCGTGAAATAAAAATTATTGAACAGAAAAAATCGGGAAAAACATCTGTGGAAATTGCCGGTGAACTTTTTATCAGCAGGAAAACAGTGGATGGCATACTCCATGAACTTTACAGCCGCCATGAATGCCGCAACTTTAATGAACTGCTGAGAAAGTATGAAAGCATGAACGAAATGTTCATAGTGAAATCATAAGTTCCTGTTTATATTGCGCCCGGATTGTTAATAGAAGTTGTTTACATTTTTTTTTCCGGTTCACCATGACCGGTTTCTAATTCATTAACTTGCGTTACTTTTAATAATTTGTATGATCGTGGATGTTAAGGAAAAAAGGTGGTCTTTGAAGGAGTCCGGAAACCCTGAAGTAGTTGCAACTCTTGCATCGCAACTGAACATCAGCACCCTTCTGAGCAATTTACTGGTACAGCGTGGAATTACGACATTTGAAGAAGCGAAGAATTTTTTCAGGCCGACCATCAGCGATTTGCATGATCCCTTCCTGATGAAAGACATGGATAAAGCCGTCATCCGGCTTGAACAGGCAATTCAGAAAAAGGAAAACATTCTGGTGTATGGTGATTATGATGTGGATGGCACCACGGCCGTTGCACTCGTTTATTCATTCATCAGAACATTATACAGCGAAGTCGATTACTATCTTCCCGACCGGTACAAAGAAGGCTATGGTGTTTCCATGGCCGGAATTGATTTTGCCCACGATAATAATTTCACGCTGATCATCGCCCTTGATTGCGGGATCAAAGCGAACGACAAAGTGGATTATGCAAAGAAGCTGGGCATCGATTTCATCATCTGCGATCACCATCGTCCGGGCGACCAGTTGCCGGATGCCGTGGCCGTACTGGATCCGAAACGCCCCGATTGCACGTATCCGTTCAATGAACTTTCAGGCTGCGGTATTGGTTTTAAACTGGCGCAAGCTTACGCACAGAAGCACAACATTCCTTTTTCGGAACTCGAGCGTTACCTCGACCTGGTAGCCATCAGCACGGCCGCCGATATTGTTCCCATCATCGGTGAAAACAGGATACTCGTTTATTTCGGTCTCCAGTGGCTCAATAAAAATCCGCGGCCAGGCATCAAGGCCATTCTCGACCTGGCACAGGTGAAGAGGGAACTCAATGTGAGTGATGTGGTATTCATCATCGGTCCGCGCATCAACGCTGCCGGAAGAATCCAGGATGCGCGACAGGCTGTCGACCTCCTCATCACAGCCAACAGCACCGATGCTTTGTTTGAAGGAGAAAAAATTAATGAAAGCAATGTGGAACGCAGAACCCTTGACCTCAGCATTACGGAACATGCCCTGCTGATGGTACAGGAGGATCCTCACTTCGGTAAAAAAAAATCAACCGTGTTGTTTCATCCCGAATGGCATAAAGGAGTGATCGGAATTGTGGCTTCGAGACTCACCGAAAAATATTACCGCCCGACCATCATCCTTACCGAATCCAATGGCATGGCAACAGGATCGGCGCGCTCCATCAAGGATTTTGATATTTACAATGCCATTGAATCGTGCAGCGACCTGCTCGACCAGTTTGGCGGACACATGTATGCCGCAGGCCTCACCATGAAACTGGAGAATATAGAAAAGTTCATGGAGCGGTTTGAAGAAGTGGTTTCAGCAACGCTGGATGAAAGCATCATGACCCAGGAAATTGAAATTGATGGAGTCATTGCATTCAGGGATATCACACCTTCTTTTTTCAAGGTACTCAAACAGTTCGCCCCGTTTGGTCCCGCCAACATGAGCCCTGTTTTCAAAACCGAAAACGTTCGCGATACAGGCCTTTCGAGAATCGTCGGAAACAATCACCTCAAACTGAACCTGGCGGAAGATGAAACAACACGGTTCGGAATTGATGCCATTGCTTTTCAGTTAGGTCAGTTCTACCCGATGGTATCGCGTAAAATTCCTTTTGATATTTGTTATACCCTTGAAGAAAATGTGTGGAATGGAAAAACCACCATCCAGTTGAATGTGAAAGACATCCAGTTGAAATAAAATATCCCCGATGTCATAATTCGTATTCCCGCGGAGAGTTCAGTGAATTGAAAATGGAATTTGCCAGGGAAAGAACGAGGCTGAAGAAAAAAGCGGTCCAGAATCCGTCGACACGGAATCCGTCAACGAGTTTACTTGCAAACAAAATCATAATGGCATTGATGACCAGCAGGAAAAATCCAAGTGTAAAAAGTGTGATGGGAATCGTGAGGACAACGAGGACGGGCTTGACAATGGCATTTAAACCGGAAAGTACGAGTGCAACCAGCAATGCCGTGAATGCTCCGTCAATATGAACACCGGGAAGGATGTAGGATGTCACAAGAACAGCAAGGGTGCTGATAACCAGGCGGCCTAAAAATTCTTTCATAAATTTTCGTAAAGGTAGAACTTCTGTGATCAATCCACAAAGAAGCAATTGCTCACTTGCAGAACAGAAAAGAATAAATAATTTTGCGCCCCTAAATCTATAACGATGAGCAACAGCATGGACAACGGCAGTAAGTTTTACTCTGACGTATTATCTTATTTTGACAAAGCGGCGGCATTCACCGATTTTGAACCGGGATTGTTACAGCAGATAAAGGTGTGCAACAGCACCTACCGGTTTAATTTTCCGATCGAAGTAGACGGAAAGCTACAGGTTATTGAAGGGATCCGCGTACAGCATAGTCATCATAAGACTCCCACCAAAGGCGGGATTCGCTATAGTGAATTTGTGAATCCGGATGAAGTGCGGGCGCTTGCAACCCTCATGACTTTCAAATGTGCTGTGGTGGATGTACCATTCGGCGGAGCCAAAGGCGGTATCCGGATTAACCCAAGATTATATACTGAAAAACAACTGGAGCGGATTACCCGCCGGTACACGACTGAACTGATCAAAAAAAGTATGATCGGTGCTGCCATTGATGTTCCGGCTCCTGATTACGGAAGCGGTGCCAGGGAAATGGCATGGATTGCCGATACATATGCCACTTTTAAATACGATGACCTGAATGCCATGGCTTGTGTAACCGGTAAGCCGCTTGGGCAAGGAGGTATACAGGGAAGAACGGAAGCAACCGGGCAGGGTTTGTATTTTGGGGTGCGTGAAGCCCTCAGCCAGGCTGATGATATGAGAGCCATTGGATTAACCACCGGTATTGAAGGAAAAAAAATTATTGTACAGGGTTTGGGAAATGTAGGATTCTATTCTTCCAAGTTCTGCATGGAAGGCGGCGGTATCATCGTCGGTATTGCAGAACGGGAAGGCGGCATCTACAATGAAAAAGGACTGGATATTGAAAAAGTTTTTGCTCATCGCAAGGAAACAGGTTCCATCCTGAATTATCCCGGTGCAAAGAATTACAACAATTCCATGGAGTTGCTGGAAGCTGATTGTGATATCCTGATTCCCGCTGCTTTGGAAAACCAGATCACCGGTGAAAACGCGCCGAGGATCAAGGCGAAGATGATTGCTGAAGGCGCCAACGGACCCGTCACCAAAGAAGCGGAAGAAATTCTCGTGAAGAAAAATGTACTCATCATTCCCGATCTGTACCTGAACGCCGGCGGAGTAACGGTTTCTTATTTTGAATGGCTGAAAAATCTTTCACACGTTCGTTTTGGCCGTATGGAAAAACGTTTCCAGGAAATGTCGAGCGCGCAGTTGCTTGGCGCTGTCGAGAAAATAGCCGGTAAATCTTTAGATCCGATTGCCCGCAAGGTGCTCACTCATGGCGCCGATGAAATTGACCTGGTGCGTTCGGGTTTGGAAGAAACTATGATTTATTCGTACAATGAAATCCGGGAAACGAAGAAACAAAACAAGAAGATTGAAGATTTGCGTACGGCAGCTTTCGTAAGTGGAATCAATAAACTTGGCGTGAGCTACCAGGCGATGGGAATTTTCCCTTGATCACTCAGAAGTGAAAGCTTCCTGAAGCGAGGTAAATCAAACCAGCATAGAGAACGCCACCAGCCAGCGTTTGCATTAGCATCACCAAAACCTTTTTACGATCCCGGGCAATTTGTCCGGGATCATTTATTTTCTGAAGGTTCCCCAATTTCCCGAAATTGATTTTTTTTATCCAGCCGAACAGCACGCAGAAACGGCTGCGTACCTGCAGGTACATCAATAGCGTAAATGCTGATGAAAAAAATAGCAGCAACAACACAAATAGAGAATGGTAAAAATGGAAACTCAAAACAGTCAGCACCAGGGTGATGATCACTGCAACGTTGAGTTCTTTTTTTCTTTTCGCAACCTCGTCTTTACCGATGTTACAAAATCCGGGGATGTATCCGTCGGGTTCGTTCTTCATTGGGGTTGATAAATTCTCCCGGGAGCATTATAAAAAGAAGGGAAACTAAGAATCGTATTTTCCGAAAATAACGGAAGCATTGTGCCCGCCGAAACCGAAGGTATTGCTCATGGCATTACGAACGGTGCGCTTCTGAGCTTTGTTAAAAGTAAAATTCAGTTTAGGATCAAACTGCGGGTCATCTGTAAAATGGTTGATGGTAGGAGGAACGAGATCATGAATAACGGCCATGATGGAGGCAATGGCTTCAACAGCACCGGCCGCTCCCAGCAAATGGCCCGTCATCGATTTGGTTGAACTGATGTTCAGCTTATAGGCATTTTCACCAAAGACTCCGAGGATGGCTTTTGTTTCACTTACATCTCCCAATGGAGTGGATGTACCGTGAACGTTGATGTAATCAATATCTGCCGTACTCATTCCGGCATCATCCAGAACGGCGCGCATTACATTCAATGCACCGAGACCTTCAGGATGCGGAGCCGTGATGTGATGAGCATCCGCCGACATGCCGCCGCCTAACATCTCTGCATAAATTTTTGCACCGCGCGCCTTTGCATGTTCCAGTTCTTCGAGGATGATGCAACCGGCACCTTCTCCTAAAACAAATCCGTCGCGATTGAGATCGAAAGGACGGGAAGCTGTTTTCGGATCATCGTTCCGAAGGCTCAATGCCTGGAGTGCATTGAATCCACCTACACCGGCTTCCGTCACGGAAGCTTCTGATCCGCCGCTGACGATGATATCGGCTTTTCCAAGACGGATGTAATTGAATGAATCAATCAAAGCATTGGTGGAAGAAGCGCAGGCGGATACAGTGGTGAAGTTGGGTCCCCGGAAACCATATTTAATGGAAATGTGCCCGGAAGCGATGTCAGAAATAATCTTCGGAATAAAGAACGGGTTGAAGCGTGGTGTTCCATCGCCTTTGCTGAATTCCATCACCTCTTCCTGGAAAGTCCGCAGCCCGCCAATACCGGAACCCCAGATCACACCGATACGGTCGTGGTTTTCTTTATCCGGCTGGATCCCGGAATCTTTAATGGCTTCTTCGGCCACTGCCAGTGCGAAGTGTGTAAACCGGTCGAGTTTCCGAGCTTCTTTCCGGTCAAAAAATTTAGTGACATCAAAACCCTTCACTTCGCAGGCAAAACGGGTTTTGAATTTGGTTGCATCAAAGAGGGTCGTATGATCAGCGCCGCTCACGCCATTCATCAACCCGTTCCAGTATTCCTGTAACGTGTTGCCTAACGGAGTAAGCGCACCGATCCCGGTTACAACAACCCTTTTTAATTGCATCGTCTTGAAATTTACTTGGCGTTCTTCTCAATATAATCGATCGCCTGTCCAACCGTTGCAATTTTTTCTGCCTGGTCATCAGGAATGGCAATGTTGAATTCTTTTTCAAACTCCATGATCAATTCAACGGTGTCCAGTGAGTCAGCACCAAGATCATTGGTGAAGCTGGCTTCGTTGGTTACTTCTTTCTCATCAACCCCTAATTTGTCGATGATAATGGCTTTTACTTTTGTAGCAATGTCTGACATGTTTGTAATCGTTTAATAGTTAATTTAAAATTTGAGGGTGCAAAGTAAAAATTAAAGTGGTTAACTTCAAAATGCAGATCAAATTCATTTCATATTTAAATAGACAGGAAACAGAGACTGAAAATTCTATTTTTTTCTTTGAATGAATATTAAAATCGTCATAAAACTAATCAATTCTTTTAATCATCTTATCTTTACCGGCAAATTTCAATGATGCACCGACCAAGTTTTGACGAAATTTACATGGAGCTGGCTCAGAACCTGGCGCCTAAATCGCACTGCGTGAAGATTAAAGTGGGAGCTGTGCTCACCAAGGATACCCGGATTGTATCGCTGGGGTACAACGGCCCTCCAGCCGGCACCCATAACTGCGATGAAGAATGGCCTGAAGCCGGCTGCCCGCGCGACAGCAAAGGAAGTTGTTCGCTTGCCCTGCATGCTGAACAAAATGCAATTCTGTATGCTTCCAAAAACAACGTAGCCATTGAAGGCTGCACCTTGTATGTCACCCTTTCCCCTTGCCTTGCCTGTGCGCGGATCATTTACACGATGGGAATTAAAAAAGTTTATTACCTGCAGTCGTATGCTCACTACAAAGGCATCGGTTCGGATGAAGGCGTTGATTTCCTTAGGAGATTCGGTGTGGAGGTCAGGCAATTCCAGGTAACGGAGGAAACGGCTTTAAAATAAACAAGCTGTTCATATCAAACGTACATCTTCCATGATTTTCCATACCTGGTGATCAGCCGGGAAATAAAAAATCATGTTGGAACGTTCTCAATGCATCAAGTAGAAATACGTATTCAGTACAGTCATCACTCTCATTCATCAACCTTCATCAAGTGAATAAATTTAAAATCTGGTCACCGCTGCTGTTTTCATGTGTTCTCGTTATCGGCATCTACGTTGGAATGCGGATGAATGAGCCTTTTAAGAATTCAAATGCTCTTTTTTCTTTCCGAAGCAACCAGTTCAACAAAATCAACGATGTGGTCAACTACATCAACCAGGAATACGTGGACACCATCAACCAGAAGAAACTGGTTGAAAATACCATTGAAGGCATGCTGCATACGCTGGATCCTCATTCAGCCTACATTCCTGCCAGCGAATTGCAGGCGATGAATGAACCGCTCGAAGGAAATTTTGAGGGCATCGGCGTGGAATTTCACATTCAGAATGATACCATCATGGTGGTATCGGCCGTATCCGGTGGCCCTTCCGAGCAATTAGGCATCCGCTCAGGTGACCGGATTGTAAAAGTAAACGGGAAAAATGTGGCCGGCACCGGTATTTCCAATACGCAGGTTACCCAGTTGCTGAGAGGAACAAGCGGCAGCAAAGTGAATGTAAGTATTGCGAGAAGAGGCATCGACAAGTTGATTGATTATACCATCACACGAGGTAAAATTCCGATTTACAGCGTGGATGTTTCTTACATGCTCGACAAAAATACCGGTTACATTAAGATCAGTCATTTCGCAGAACGTACCTACGATGAATACATCGAAGGATTCATGAAACTGAAAAACGAGGGAATGAAAAACCTGGTTCTCGATCTTCGTGGAAACCCGGGTGGCTACCTCAAAACGGCTATCCAGATTGCCGATGAATTTCTTCCGGAGAAAAAGTTAATCGTTTACACACAGGGACGTTCGCGTCCACGTGAAACGTATTACGCAACCTCACGCGGATTTTTTGAGCAAGGTGCTTTGGCGGTGCTCATGGACGAAGGAAGTGCTTCGGCAAGTGAAATCGTCGCCGGCGCTTTGCAGGACCAGGATCGTGCGACCATCATTGGCAGGAGATCATTCGGTAAAGGATTGGTACAGGAGCAGAGCCAGTTTCCGGATGGTTCGGCCATCAGGCTTACCATTGCGCGGTATTACACACCAACCGGCAGGTGCATTCAGAAACCTTATGTGGATGGTTATGAAGAATACCAGAATGAATTGTTCGAGCGGATGAAAAAAGGAGAACTTGAAAAAACGGACAGCATTCATTTTTCCGATTCACTGAAATACAAAACTCCGGCAGGAAAAATTGTGTATGGCGGAGGCGGCATCATGCCGGATACTTTTGTTCCGCTGGATACGACGGGCATGTCCTCTTTCTTTACTGATGCCAACAGCAAAGGGCTGATTACCCAGTTCGCCTACGATTACCTCGATCAGAACAGGAAGTCGTTTGAAAAATATAAATCGTTCCCGGATTTCAACAAAACATTTTCAGTGAATGATGAAATCTATCATGAGTTCTCCAGGTATGCCATGAAAAATGAAGTGACGAAAGATGAGAAAGGGGAAAAAATTTCTTCCCGCCTCATTCGTGTTCAGCTTAAGGCTCTCATCGCTCGTCAGCTCTGGAAAAATGATGGTTTTTATCCTGTGATCCAGGAATCCGACCAGGCGCTGAAGAAAGCATTGCAACTCATCAGCCTGCATGAAGTGGCGGAGAAGTGAATGTGTGAGTGTGTGAGTGTTTAAGTGCTTGAGTACATGAGTAGCTGCTTTAACACTTGCATACACCATCCACACATACTGAAACACTGACGCACTTAAACACTAAAAAACATCAACACTTTTTTGTATTTTTGCTCCTCATTCATTCTGAGAAATTCTAACCATTTAACTCCCTTCACTCATGTCATTTCAATTGCCTTCTCTTCCTTATGCATTCAATGCACTGGAACCTCATGTAGATGCACGCACGATGGAAATCCATCATGGCAAGCACCACGCTGCTTATGTGAACAACCTGAATGCTGCCATCACAGGTACCGACGCCGACAAACTCAGCATCGAAGAAATTTGTAAAAATATTTCCAACTATGCTCCCGCTGTTCGCAACAACGGCGGCGGACATTATAATCATTCATTATTCTGGACCCTGATGACTCCGGGAGGCAGCAAAACTCCCGAAGGAGAACTTGCCCATGCAATCAATTCAGCATTCGGAACGTTTGATGAATTCAAAACCAAATTCGCCAGTGCCGGCGCCACACGGTTTGGCAGCGGATGGGCCTGGCTGATTGTAAACGATGGTAAACTGGTGGTCGGTTCCACTCCGAACCAGGATAATCCTTTGATGGATATTTCGGATCTGAAAGGAAAGCCTGTTCTCGCTCTCGATGTATGGGAACATGCCTATTATTTGAATTACCAGAACCGCAGGCCTGATTACATCACGGCCTGGTGGAACGTGGTGAACTGGGACCTGGTGGCAAAGAATTTCACGGAAGCAATGAAATAGAATGATCCATGATGATGTAATCCTAATAGCCCCGGCTGAATGTCCGGGGTTTCTTTTTGGTGCATGGTCATGGAATCAGGTGAGAAAGATGAACCCAAGAATGAACATGAGTATCATGATCAGCAAGGCCCACAGGTCGGCTGGAAAAAAATCTTTGTATTTGTAATAGGCTGTCTGTATTTTTTCTTTTAGCTTTTTCATCTGCAGCAATAGTAGGAATTGTTTTTCATTGCTGTGAACCTGTCTTGGAATTCATGGAAAAAAGTTTGCAGCGGCTAACCAATGCACCTTTTTATCGTATCAGTTTCTTTAAGATCCCGATACAGATTAAAATTTCTCCATCATGGTTTCGTTCATGACCCAAAGGATTCAAACAGCAACACGATGATCAAACGTTTTCTGAAAATCACCGGTATCGTGATGCTGTCTTTCATCCTGCTGTGTGTTGTCATCGGGATTTTTTACGGAGAGGAAGTAAAGAAACTGATGATCGGCGAACTGAACAAAAGCCTCACGACGGAAGTGAATGTAAAGGAATTTGATTTTTCAATTCTCCGGCATTTTCCTTTTGCCTCTGTGGACATGAAACAGGTGGTCATCAAAGAGGCCACCGATAAAAAAATTAAGGACACCTTATTGTATGCGGATCACCTGTCGCTGCTCTTCAACATCACAGGCTTGTTCAGCAAAGATTTTACTGTCAAAAAAATTGTCTTAAAAGACGCAAAGGTAAAGGTGGTGATGGATGAAAACGGGAAAGGCAATTATCATTTCTGGAAATCATCATCCGGTTCTGCTTCTTCGTCGGGGATTGATTTGAAAAAAATTGTCCTCGCAAATGTCAGCATCCGTTACATCGATCATTACAACAAACAGGATTATCTCGCGGAGGCAAAAGAGGCGGAGCTCTCCGGAAAATTTTCGAGTGATGAATTTCTCCTGAAAACAAAAGCCGATTTGATGATCAGTCATTTGCTGGTTGACAAAATTGATTATGTTCATGGAAAAGAGGCAACGATCCGTGCGGAGTTGAAAGTAAACAACCGGACCAATGAATATGTGTTCGTCAACAGTTCCGTTCGCATCGCCAGCCTCGCATTTGATATGAATGGGAAGGTAACTTCGCTGGATCATTCAACCAAACTGAACCTGTCCGTCAATTCCAGCGAAGCCGATTTAGGTTCTTTCATCAGCCTGTTGCCCGAGACTTATGTAAACTATTTCAAAAATTTCAGGAGCAAAGGGAAGTTTTATTTTGCCTGCCACCTCACCGGGCAAAACGATTCGTCGCATACTCCGGATGTGGGTGTCACATTTTCCGTGACCAACGGGAGCATCACGCCAAAGGAAAGCGAGGTGTCGTTCGAGGACATCCGGGTTTCCGGTTCATTCATCAACCATAACCGGGAAAATAAAAGTGTGCTGGAGATTCCTTCTTTCTCCGCAACTCTCGGTGGAAGAAACCTGAAAGCAGACCTTGTCCTTGAAGACTTTCAGAATCCGTTCCTCACGCTGCATGCCGCCACCAACCTCGATCTCAGCCGGCTTCGTCATTTCATTCAGATGGATACTCTGGAAACGCTATCCGGTGATCTCGCCATGAACATTTCCTTTGCCGGGAAAATCAAAGACCTTCCGCGTTACCATGCCGATGCTTTGTACAAAGTAAAAGCATCCGGGAACATGGAACTGAAAAACACTTCCTTCAAACTGAAAAAAAATCCGCTGGAGTTTAGTGCCATCAACGGAAATTTTTCGCTGAGCGACAACAGCGTCATCGTGAATGAACTGAAAGGGAAAATATCATCAAGCGATTTCGAAATGAACGGCGTGTTCAGGAACTTCCTCACGTTCCTCTTAATTCCCGGGCAGGATGCGGAGGTGAATGCAAAACTTGTTTCCAATGAAATCAACCTCGATGAATTGCTGACGAACAAATCCGTTGCCTCGGAAAATGATACGACGTATAAACTGAAGTTCAATCCTCGCCTGGTTTGCCGGCTGAATGTGGAGGTGGGCAACCTGCACTTCCGGAAATTTTCCGCCACGCACATCAAAGGAGAAATCAACCTCGCCGACCAGGTGATCAGCGGGAAGGGGCTGAGTTTTTCTTCGATGAACGGAACCACGGTGATGGATGCCGCCATCAATGCTTCACGCAACGACAGCATCATCATTTCCTGCGATGCAAAATGTTCCAGACTTGATATCACACAACTGTTCATACAGATGGAGAATTTCGGGCAAACCACCATGACGGATAAAAATGTAAAAGGAAAAATCAGCGCTGATGTTCAATTCAAATCATCATGGACAACCGGTTTGCATATCAACTCAAAGAGTGTGTTGTGTACCAGCGACCTCACCATCGACAACGGCGAGTTGAATGAGTTCCGGCCGATCCTCGCTCTTTCCAAATACCTGAAACTGTCGGATCTGAAACACATCCGTTTCTCGACTTTGAAAAACCAGGTGCGCATCAGCAACAGGAAAATATTTATTCCCGCCATGGAAATCAACTCAAGCGCATTGAACCTCACCGGTTCCGGCGTGCATGATTTCGACAACATGGTGGATTATAAAATTCAATTGTTGCTGAGTGATATTTTAGGAAAAAGAGTGAAGGATCAGAATACAGAGTTCGGGCAGATCGAAGATGACGGTCTTGGAAGAACGAAACTGTTCCTGACGATGAAAGGCCCGGTGGATGATCCGAAAATCGGGTACGACAAAAAAGGTGTTGTCGAAAAAATCAAAAATGAGATTAAAACGGAGCGACAGAACCTGAAAAATCTTTTGAAGCAGGAATTTGGTTCTCATAAAAACGATTCAACATCGGTGCAGAAAAAAAAGAAAGAAGAGATGCAGATCGACTGGGATACAAAGGATGATAAATAGCATGTCATTCGCCGGATTCCCTGCTTTCAATTTTTTTTAACATCTTAGCGTTTCATTTCGGAAGGAGAGCTTTACTTGAACATTTACACTCAAAAACAACGTTGGAAGATTTTATTGCTGATTGCTGCACTGTTAATCGGGGCGGCTTCGCTTTGGTATACCAATAAACTCGTTAAAAATCTTGCCGAGGAAGAACGAAAAAAAATCGAACTCTGGGCGGAGGCCACCAAAAAACTCGCTGACATTACCGATGTAAATGCCGATCTTAATTTTTTATCAAATGTGATCGGCAATAACACCACCATCCCGGTGATCATGACCGATGGCAAGGATGAACTTGTTTCGTACAGGAACCTGGATTCGGCAAAAGCACGGGATAAGGAATACATCAGGGAGCAGGTGGTGATCATGCGGCAACAACATGAGCCGATTGAAATTTTACTACCAGGAGGAAACAAAAATTACATCCTATACAGGGATTCCACGCTGCTCGTGAAGCTTCGCTATTATCCATATTTTCAGTTAGCGGTAATCGCGCTCTTTTTAATCGTATCGTATCTTGCTTTCAGCAGTTCGAGGAAAGCGGAACAAAACCAGGTGTGGGTTGGCATGGCCAAAGAAACTGCTCACCAGTTGGGAACTCCTTTGTCGTCACTGATTGCCTGGCTGGAATTTTTAAAACTGAAAGGAACGGATACAGCGTACACGAGTGAAATTGAAAAAGATGTTCAGCGGCTGCAAACCATCACCGACCGTTTTTCAAAAATTGGTTCAGCTCCTGCGTTGCAAAAAGAAAATGTAAAAGATGTACTGCAGCATTCCATTGATTACATCAAGTCAAGAACATCAGCAAGGGTTGATTTCTCCATCAGCAATTCAGCGAACATTCCCGTACTGGCGCCGATGAACATTCCTCTTTTTGAATGGGTGATCGAAAACCTGCTGAAGAATTCCATCGATGCGATGAGCGGTTCGGGAAGTATCAAAATGACCATTACCGACCAGCACCAGTTCGTGTACATTGATATTTCTGACACGGGAAAAGGAATTCCGAAGAGTTCGTACAAAACTATTTTCAAGCCGGGATATACCACCAAGAGCAGGGGATGGGGACTTGGCCTTTCACTCAGCAAACGCATCATCGAAGACTATCACGACGGGCAGATATTTGTAAAAAGTTCTGAGTCGAACAAGGGCAGTACGATCCGGATTGTCCTGAAGAAGATATAATCTCCCGGTTATTTCATTGTCAAAGAATCAAGTAACATGTTTCGTACATTCGTACGGATTCCGTTTTTCTCATGAGTGGTATTTATATTCATATTCCTTTCTGCAGGCAGGCCTGTTACTACTGTGATTTTCATTTTTCAGTATCATGGAAAAGGAAGGATGATTTTGTGCAGGCCTTGCTCAAGGAAATTGAGCTGCAGAAAAATTTTCTTGCCAATGAAAAAATCTCATCCGTATATTTTGGCGGAGGAACGCCGTCCATACTTTCAGCGGATGAACTGAAAAAAATACTCTTCACGCTTTCGAAGTATCATTCAATTGCGGATGACGCTGAAATGACGCTGGAAGCAAATCCTGATGATCTGACGAAAGAAAAAATAAAAGACATTGGAGAAACCGGCATCAACCGTTTAAGCATCGGCATCCAGAGTTTTTCGGATGAGGATTTGAAATTCATGAACCGCGTTCATGATTCGAAGCAAGCCATCGAATCGGTGAAGTCGGCTCAGGACGCCGGTTTCCGGAACATCACCATCGACCTGATTTACGGCACACCAACTTTGGCAGATGAACAATGGGTTAAAAATCTTGAACAGGCTTTTGCACTGGATGTTCCGCATCTTTCCTGTTATGCACTTACGGTGGAAACGCAAACGGCGCTGGCACAGTTTATCAAAAAGGGAAAAGTAGCTCCTGTGGATGAAGCCAAAGCAGCCGCGCAGTTTGAAATTCTCATGAAACGTTCCTCACAAAAAGGATTTGAGCAGTATGAGGTTTCGAATTTCGCGAAGGCTCAAATGTATTCCAGGCATAACAGCAGTTACTGGAGAAATGAAAAATACCTGGGGCTTGGTCCTTCGGCTCATTCTTATAACGGCGTTTCGCGCCAATGGAATGTGGCGAATAATCATTTGTACATCGAAGCCATCAACAAAGGATCGGTCCCTTTTGAAGAAGAAATATTAACCGCTGTACAGAAATACAACGAGTATGTGCTCACTTCTTTGCGCACCAGGTGGGGCTGTGATGTGATGAAAATAAAAAATGAATTCGGTGAAAAATTTGGAGAGTACTTCAGCAAAACAGCCGATGATTTTATCAGGCAACAATGGATGGAAAATCGCGACAGAGTTTATGTGCTGACTCACAAAGGAAAATTCTTTGCCGACAGAATTTCTTCTGATTTATTTTACAGTGAAGACTGACGGGTGATTTAAACTTCCTGTCCTGTTCATCAAAATATTTGTACCCTGATCGTTCTCATTGATCACCCGCACCAGTTGCCCTATCTTTAAAAAAAAATTACAATGAAAAAGCTATTCCTCTTGTTCTCGTTGTTTGTCGCTTTTGAAAGCACGCATGCGCAAAGCCTGGCTGGCACCGAATGGCTGGGAACCAATCCGCCGAGTCCCAACATCTGGTTCCAGTTCGGAACGGATACGGTGTATTATACATTCACCGGTTCAGGGTTTACGCCTCTCAGTTTGTATACATCATCCGGCGGGATATTCACCATCGCCGACCTCACCGGAACTGCTGCCTGCACCAGCACCGGAACCTACAATTATTCGTATGTCGGCAACAGCCTCACGTTTACCCTCATCAGCGATAATTGTGTTAACCGGAGAAATACGCTTCTCAATTATACCTGGACGCTGATCGGAACAACAGGGATGGATGATCAAAAACAAAATTCCCGATTGGTTGTTTATCCGAATCCATGTGTTGACGGCCTGTTGACGGTATCCGTTCCCGGTAATGATTTTACAAAAAGGGAAATCATACTTTGTGACATCAGCGGCAGGGTTGTGTACAATGAAAACATGGAAGCAGCGGAAACGCGAATCGACATTGGCTTTCTTCAGCACGGAATCTATACAGGCTATTGCCTGTTTGGTTCAGAAAAAATTCCGTTTATCGTAATCCGGTAAAAGAAACTGTTTCAGGATGAAGGATGACGGTTGAAAAATTAAAGGATCTTTTCGATTGTATAGGAGACTCCGTTCATTTCTGCATCATCACCGGTGTGTAAGCCCATCAGTTTTTCACCCAATGGAGATTGCGGGGAAAGTGCGATGACTGAAATCCCGTCGACCATTATTTTCCCCAAAGCGATGCTCACAAATAAAAAAATCGTATCGGTTTTTACCAGGCTTCCCAGGGTAACAACCGGAACCTGCTTGGGAAAGTCCATTCTTTCCAGCACAGATTTTTGCAATAACATTTCATCGAGTTGCCGGCTTATTTTTTCATGCTCCATCTGCATCATGGCGCGGGCCGTTTCATGTTTATCTCCCGCCGAACTTTTGGAATCGTTTTCTGCTCCTACCGTCAGGTCATTCAAGACCGTTTGCATCAGTGTGATTTTATCATTCACCGACTCAACACATTTTTTATAAACTTTTTCTTTGAAGGTCATGAGATGAGTTCGGTTTCCGGGAACAAGGCTGGTGGCCATGAAGCGTTACAATTATTCATCCTGTTTCCCGCCGACCACGATCACCACCTCACCCTTCACCGTTTTCGATTTGAAGTAGGTGCAGATTTCCAGAAGAGTTCCGCGTTTGGTTTCTTCGAACATCTTGGTGAGTTCGCGTGAAACGCTTGCCTGCCGCTCGCTGCCGAAGGTTTCCATAAACTGCTCCAGCGTTTTCACAAGTCGAAAAGGCGATTCATAAAAAACCATCGTGCGTTCTTCATCTTTGAGTTCCGAAAGTTTAGTCGCTCTTCCTTTTTTATGCGGAAGAAATCCTTCAAAACAAAAACGTTCACAGGGCAAGCCTGAATCGACGAGGGCAGGAACAAAAGCCGTCGGGCCGGGAAGGCATTCCACATCGATGCCGGTCTGGATGCACGCTCTCACAATCAAAAATCCGGGATCTGAAATTCCAGGAGTGCCGGCATCGGTCACCAATGCAACCGAATTGCTCTGTTCGATCTTCGCCATGATTCCTTCCAGCACTTTGTGTTCGTTGTTCTGGTGGTAAGCATGAATGTGTTTTTCAATTCCGAAATGATTCAACAGAACACGGCTGGTACGCGTATCTTCAGCGAGGATAAAGTCCGCCTCTTTGAGAATGCGGATGGCGCGCAGCGTGATGTCTTCGAGGTTTCCGATGGGTGTCGGGACAAGAACAAGTTTCGGCATGCTCAGGAGATGAACCGGCGTTCAACAAGTTCCTTAAAATGTTTTACATGCTCATCCTGGTCAGGCCAGTTGAAGCGGCTGGCGAGGTCGGCGGCAATCAATTGTTTTGCTGCGTCAAGATTTCCGGCATTGTTGATTTTATCAATGGCTTCTGAATAGTCCTGCAGGTTCCCATCGAATAGTTGGTTGATGAATAAAAATTTTTCATTGATGCCGATGGCTGCTTTCAGATCCACGATCGGCTTGTGGTGTAATTTTTCTGCTACAGTTTTGGAAGACGCTTTCGCGGCAATGTGTTCGTGCACGGTTTCTTCGTCATGGAAATTATCGCCCAGCGAATGAGCATCACCAAAGAGGGTCACGTTGACGCCGCCGGAAATTTTTTTCGGTTTGATGGCCTTTTCTTTTTTTGTCTCAGCTTCCTCTGCAGCGGAAGTTTTTACCATCACCTCTTCCATGGTGACCGGCGGATGAATTTCCTTCTCCGGTTCCTTTTTTTCCTGTGTGGCTTTCAACGATTCTTCCGTTTTCTTTTCAAACATCCTTTTTTCAGCGAGTATCCTCTGCGTAACGGCGGCTTTTACCTCATCGAGCGATGAAAGTGCATTGTGATGATTCAGTAACAGGATGGCTTCGTACAGCTGGCGCGTGTTCTGGAGAATGATGTCCAGTTCGAGGTGAGGAATGGTTCCGCTGCTGCTTTTTAGTTTTTCATGTTGTTCAGCAAGGGTTTTCAATAATAAATCAACCTGCTGGTGAATACTTTGACGATTCATAAGAAATGTTTTTACCAGTGATAAAACGGTGAAGGTTTTAATATATTTTTGTCCTTCGCCATTCTTCAAAGGTAAAGAAAAATAAACCTGCATTTTACATGTTTCTTGAACACCTCAGATCCTACGATACTAAAAAAGGCTGCATCGAAGTCATTGTCGGATCCATGTTTTCCGGCAAAACGGAAGAACTGATCCGGAGGCTGAAACGCGCACGCATCGCTCAACAGAAAGTGGAAATCTTCAAACCCAAACTGGACACACGGTACGATGAAGTGAACGTGGTTTCGCACGATGCCAATTTCATTCCTTCCACGCCCGTGGAATCGTCTTCACGGATTCTTCTCCTGGCAAATGATGTGGAAGTGATCGGAATAGATGAAGCACAGTTCTTTGACGAAGAATTGCCTTCGGTCTGTGAAAGCCTTGCCAACCGAGGCATCCGGGTCATCGTCGCCGGGCTTGATATGGATTACCTCGGCAAACCGTTCGGCCCGCTGCCGCATCTTATGGCCACAGCGGAGTATGTGACAAAGGTACATGCCATCTGCATCAAATGCGGAAACCTTGCTAACCACTCTCATCGCACCATCGTTAACAGTTCGCGCATACTCCTGGGAGAAAAAGATTCCTATGTACCGCTATGCAGGAATTGTTTCAACGACGAAAAAAACAAAGCCTGATTTTTTACCGCCATGGAATACAGCATTCATAAAGTTTGTGAGATTACGGGTGGCAACATGGTGGTGAATGCACCGGAGAAAATTTTGGTCGAAGACCTCGTTACCGATAACCGGAAAATTATTCATGCAGATACATCCCTGTTCTTCGCCATCAAAGGCGAACGGCACGACGGGCATAAATTTATTGAGAGCTGCCTGGAACAGGGTGTTTGTAATTTCATGGTGAGTGAAATCAGGAGTGAATTTGAAACGATGCATGCCAATTTCATCGTGGTGGATGATACGCTGGAAGCTTTGCAGGTGTTGAGTTCGTTTCATCGTTTGCAGTTTTCACTGCCGGTCACGGGCATCACCGGGAGCAACGGGAAAACCATCGTCAAGGAGTGGCTGTACCAGCTGATGCGCCCCGATAAAAACATTGTACGAAGCCCGAAGAGTTACAATTCTCAGGTGGGAGTTCCGCTTTCTGTTTGGCAGATCAGTCCTGAACACCAGCTTGCATTGATTGAAGCCGGCATTTCGAAACCCGGTGAGATGGAAAAACTCCGGAAGATCATTCTTCCTACCATCGGAATTTTTACAAACATCGGCACGGCGCACGATGAAAATTTTGCAACCCTCGATGAAAAGGTAAACGAAAAACTGAAACTGTTTGCTTCTTCTGATACGCTGATCTATTGCCGGGATTACAACCTTATCCAGGAGGCCATTTCCGGGAGTAACGAACTTTCCGACACACTGAAATTTTTTACATGGTCGAGAAAAACGAAAGCGGATCTGCAGGTTGGACGTATCAGCAAAGGGCTTGATGAATGTGAAATCCAGGGGGTGTACAAAAATGATTTCATTAAAATCAGGATTCCGTTTACCGATGATGCCTCTGTTGAAAATGCCATTCATTGCTGGTCATTCCTGTTGCTGCTCGGTTACGATCCGGATACGATTGACGAACGGATGCAGAACCTCAGCCCGGTTGCCATGCGACTGGAGATGAAGGAAGGCATCAACAACTGTTCAATCATCAACGACAGTTACAATTCCGACATCGGTTCACTTACGATTGCACTGGATTTCCTGAACCAGCAGAAGCAACACAAAACGAAAACGATTGTGTTGTCGGATATTCTTCAGAGCGGGAAGAATGAAGAAAATTTGTATGGCGATGTGGCTGAACTGCTGAAGGCAAAAGGCGTGGATAAAATGATCGGCATCGGTGATTCCATCACGAGGCAGCAGCACCTGTTTAATCTCCCCAAAAAATTCTACCAGAACACAGATGATTTTCTCCGCGATTTTTCCCCGGTTGCTTTCCGTGATGAAACGATACTGATCAAAGGTGCACGGCCTTTTGGTTTTGAAAAAATCAGCAAAGCCCTGCAGCAGAAAGCGCATGAGACCGTCCTGGAAATTAACCTGAATGCATTGGTTCACAACCTGAATTATTACCGTTCACGTTTAAAGCCAACCACGAAGATCATGGCCATGGTAAAAGCTTTTTCCTATGGAAGCGGAAGTTTTGAGATCGCCAACATCCTCCAGTTTCATCACGTCGATTACCTCGCCGTGGCGTATACCGATGAAGGCGTGGAACTCCGCAAAACAGGAATCACGCTTCCCATCATGGTGATGAACCCGGAAGTGCAGAGTTTCGAAGCGATGATCCAGTACAAACTGGAGCCGGAGATTTACAATTTTCGTTTACTCAACCAGCTTGGCGAGTTGCTGAAAAGAGATGACATCAAATCCCATCTTTTTCCGATTCACCTCAAGCTCGATACCGGCATGCACCGCCTCGGATTTGAAGAGAGCGACATTCCTGAACTGATGGTGCGGCTGCGGAACAATAAAAACATCCGCGTGCAGTCTGTTTTTTCACATCTCGCCGCCAGTGATGAAGCTGAACACGATTCATTTACCAAACTGCAGATTGAAAAATTCAGCAGGATGAGTGACGAAATCAATTCCGCTTTTGATTACCATGTATGCCGCCACCTGCTCAACTCTTCCGGTGTGATCCGTTTCCAGGAAGCACAGTTTGATATGGTGAGACTGGGAATTGGCTTGTACGGATTTGCCGCTACCACACATGAACAGGCGCATTTGCAGAATGTGGCGACTTTAAAAACAACCATCTCCCAGATCAAAAATGTTCCGGCCACTGAAACCATCGGTTACAGCCGGAAGGGAATCCTGAAACGCGACACACAGGTTGCCACCGTTGCCATCGGTTATGCCGATGGAATCAACCGGAGACTGAGCAATGGTGCGGGGAAAATGCTGGTGAAAGGAAAACGTGTGCCGGTTATCGGTCATGTTTGCATGGACATGTGCATGCTCGACATCACCGATGTGCATGCGAAAGAAGGAGATGAGGTGATTGTGTTTGGCGCTGAACTTCCTGTTCAGGAAATGGCAAAAATTCTCGGAACGATTTCTTACGAGATTTTGGTTAATGTTTCACAACGGGTGAAGCGGGTTTATTTTCATGAATGACGCCGGTTGAAGAGCATAAAAAAACCCGGAAGAACTTCCGGGTTTTTTCTTTTCGGTGTCTTACTTCGTCTTCTTATCATGGCCTTTGTGATGTCCGTGATGGCCATGGTTCGCGCCTTCCGGATGTTCAGCCTTAATCTTATGAAGTTCAGCTTTATCCTTTTCGATATCGGCTTTGTCTTTCTTGATTTCCATCTTATCTTTCTTCACTTCCATTTTATTTCCCTCGGCTCTGTCTTTCTGTAATTCCTGTTTGTCTTTTTTGATATCGGCGCGGTCTTTTTTAATATCCTGTTTAATTTCCCTTACTGGTTTTACGGGAGTTACCCCGGTAGGAGTGTTTCCGGCAGGTGCCGTTGGCTGGGGCTGTCCCGGTGCTGGAGTCTGTGCGGTTACAGCAAGCGTTACCATCCAGGCAACGGTCAGGATCAATAGTTTTTTCATTTTATTTTTTTTAAAAGTTTAGAGCGCAAAGATTGCAAAGCTGGTTAAAGGAAAGATGAATTTCTGAGTTTCTTTGGAAACCAGGAACGATGCACACGGATGATGGGAAACCGTTCTCTTAGAAAAACTTCGGCATCTTGTTTAAATGCTTGCTCCGTTGTCCGCGTTTGATGCCTGCAACGTAGGACAACGTGATCTCAGGTCCACCCGATGAACTATGAAGAGAGGCAAGGTCTGACGTAGTGAGGTCGTAACTGAATCCAAATCCCCATTCATGGTAATCGAAACGTGTGGCGAGTACAAAAGCATCTCCGAAACGGTACCAGGCGCCATAGCTGAAGAAAATGTCGCGCTGGAAATTGGTGTACCTCGATTTAAACTGAAGTTTTTGTTTCACGAAAGCTCCAGCTAAAATTTCTTTCTGGTTTCCCTGTAACTGAACAAGAACCTTGGGCATAACCCAGACGGAACGAAACTGATCCATGCTGATTTCAGCGCTGGCATGAGCAGCAATGCGGTTATTGAGAGGATCAGTATACTGGTTGTAAAATGATAAATCAGGTTTGGTAATGTGCGACATGGAACCACCGGCAGAAATGGTGTTATAACCATCGGGAATATAGTACCACATCATGCCTGCTGTGAAATCAAAATAAGTTCGCTGCTGAAGTTGCGGGGATTCTCCCGGCAAGGTCGGATCATAAACGTCACCATTCCACTGGCTATCCCATGTTGCTCTTGAGAAATCCACTTCACGGGAATCAAGTCCGCCCCGGAACCCAACGGCAAGAAAATTATCCCCGTCATCAACAGAAAGCGTGTAGGCAAGCGAGCCTTCGATGATGGTGTGCGAAAACTTAGCGGCACCGGCATTGTCCTGGTAAACCATCAGCCCGACACCAAAATAATTACTCTTGTATCTTTTTTTTCCTACAGGCATGTCGAGCGAAACATGAATGGTTTTGTAAGCATCACCGAGGCCGCCCCATTGTGAACGGTAGTTGTTGGACACACGCATTTTTCCGTCAAAGATTCCTGTCATCGCCGGGTTTACCAGTAAAGGAGTGGAATAAAATTGAGAAAAATGAGTGTCCTGGGCATGAGTCGCCAAACCAGAAAGAATAACTGCTGACAGGATGAATGCCTTCATCCTGTGATTCAATTTATTTATTGTGCTTGACATAAATAAAAATTGGTTTGTTTTGTTCATCGTATCAGGGCAATTGATCCGGTTTTTTGCGAATACGTTCCGTCTTTGTAAACGATGGTAGCTACATAAGAATAAACCCCGCTGCTCATTTTTTCTCCGTTCCATGTTCCATCCCATCCGTCATCCATATTTTCTGAATCATATAATTTTTCTCCCCAGCGGTCAAATACAGTCAGGCGTGCGCTGAATAAATTATTTCCCCTGATTCTGAAGAGGTCATTTTTCTGGTCACCGTTCGGAGAAAAAGCATCCGGAATAAACACCTTGTTTTCATGGGTGATGGTAATGGTCAACTGCCGTGTAGTAAAACAGGTTCCATCTGAGATCAGGCAATAATATGTCGTGGTTTCAAGAGGTGTAGCAATCGGGTCGGGAGTTTCGGTGGTATCGAGGCCGGCTGCAGGATACCAATGATAAGTCAAACCTCCTCCGGCAAGCATTTGGTAAGAAGATCCCCAAGGCATGGTCGTGTCACTATTGATAGTGGCAGTAGGAACACTCGACATGTTGATGTAAGAGAATTTGGTCATGGTATCGGTTCCTCCGCCGTTCACAACAACAAGAGTTACATCGAACAACCCGTCGGAAGTATAACAGATGCCGGTGGGGTTTTGTGCGTTTGATGAATCAGGTGTGGCGCCGGGGAAGTACCAGTGCCAGGAAGTCGGAACATTGGTGGAGAGATCAAAAAAGTTAATGCAAACGGTATCGCATCCGCCGGTTGAGTTAGAGCCAAAAGCAGCTACCGGCGGCGGGCAGTTGTTTACTGTTATGTACACACTTTTGAGAGTGGTATCACTTCCGTTTGTATTGGAAGCAATCAACTGAACATCATAGAAACCGGGAGTGGTGTAGCATATATTGATCGGATTTTGCTGGTTGCTGACAGGTGTATTCGATCCCGGAAAACTCCACAACCAGCTTGTTGGAGAATTCTGGCTGAGGTCGGTGAAATTGATGCAGGTATTTTGGCAGAACGCAGTGTTGTTAGCTGTAAAATCTGCGATGGGCGCATTGCAGTTGGCGATGGTGATGTAGTTGCTGCGGACAATCGTATCCGTGTCGGCTACATTGTAAACAGCAAGTGTCACCGAATAGGTTCCTGCAAGGTTGTAAGTAACAACTGGATTTTGAGCGATGGAAAAATTTGGAGTTCCTCCCGGGAAAACCCATAACCATCCGGATGGATTTCCGGAGCTCAGGTCAGTGAATTGACGAGGTCTTCCGGCACAGCCGCCCGTTATCGAGTCAACCGTAAAATTCGCGCTCACGTTGATGTTTGAAGTCAGGGTGATTGAATCAACAGCGAATGAAGGGCCCGTTCCGACAGCATCGTTGTTGTTGATCCACCGGAAACCGATTCTGACATTCGGATTGTTGTTGGCTGAAGCCGGTAATGAAAAACTGAACGGTGTCCACACGCCCAATCCAGCGCAGGAGATAAGAGATGTTTTCGGCGGATCGGTGAGTTGATTCCAGGTTGTTCCGTCGAAGTATTCAAGGGTTGCATTGTCATTCAGGAGATCACCGTTTTCGAGGTAGTTGAAGGACAACACAATGTTGGCTTTTCCTGCACAGTTGATCACCGGCGATTCAATTCTTTTGTTCGTGGTCACATCGTTGTTCGGAGGAAAACTTCCGGCATCATAAAGGGCATTGCAGTCGCCGGCAGGGCATAAAACAGAAGGTGCACCAACAACACTTCCAACGTGCAGCGTCTGGTTGTTTAAGGAAGCTGAACCGAGGCATCCGTCACGGCACGATCCCGCAGGGAAACCTGCTTCTGTTCCGCTGATGTACCATTCATTCGCATGCAGGTCGTTGGTGCCTGATAATGTTTCTGTCCAGGCGCCGTTGGAGCCCGCCGCACTCGTGGCCAGTTGTGCCTGGTTGCAACCGGTTCCGAAATTTTCCATCCAGAAAACCTGTGCATTCGAACGATGCGAAACGCATACACACAGGATCATCAGCAGAAGCATGATCCTGGATTGAACCGTGGCAATACGGAGAGATTTATTTTCTGTATTCATTATATCCTTTAAAAAGCGAAGTAATTTACAACTATTTTAGAAATCGCAAACAAATTTTAATCAGACCGCGGAATATGAATCGGCAAATTTATAAATGTTAAATTCAGAAGCAATGAAAGCTTTCTTTATGGATTGAAGTAAATCAGCCTTGTTTATGTCATTCATTCTTCTTTTTTGAATAAGAGTGTAAATTTTTTCCGTGAGGAGCTGCATTTTTCTTTCGTTCGTAAGCCCGCTCTGCCGGTGTCTTTCCAGTGCTTCGGCCAGTTCTTCTATTCCTGTTCCGGTTGTAGCAGAAACCTTGATCACCGGCGTAATCCACTCTTTCCTGCTTCCGGAGCGGATCGTTTTTTCAAGGTTGTTGGCGAGGACATCAGCACCCGGCCTGTCGGATTTATTCACGGCAAAGATATCAGCTATTTCCATGATCCCCGATTTCATCGCCTGGATTTCATCGCCCGATTCCGGAACCAGCACCACCACGGTGGTATCAGCCAAACCTGCAATTTCAACTTCCGACTGCCCGACTCCTACCGTCTCAATGAGGATGACGTCAAAGGGAAACGACTTCATCACATCGGTAATCTCAATCGTTTTTTGCGACAGCCCTCCCAACGAACCTCTCGTGGCCAGTGAGCGGATAAAAATATCCTGGTTGTTGAAATGCTCACTCATGCGCAAACGGTCGCCAAGCAGGGAACCGTAATTGAAAGGAGAAGTCGGATCAATGGCGATGATGCCGATTTTTTTTCCTGCTTTGGAATACAGGTGTATTAAAGCGTTGATCAATGTGCTTTTACCGGCACCCGGCGGACCGGTGAAACCGATGACAGGAATGTTCCTGCCGGGTTTAAGGGCGTACAGGATTTCCCGGTAACCTTCCAGTTCATTTTCCACCACCGTGATGGCACGGGCCAGTGACCTGGTATCACCGGCTGCAATATGTGAAAGTAGCTGAGAGGAAGTATTCAAGAGTGAACAGAGGATCTTTCACAAAGTAACAAGAAAGAAAAGGCACTGCAAAAAAGAAAAATAAATATCTCTAACTTGCGATCGTTAATAACTCGCAATGATCCGTTTGTCTGTTGTCATCATTACTTTCAACGAAGAAAAAAACATCGAACGCTGCATCCGGTCGGTGGAAGGCATCGCTGATGAAATCGTAGTGGTGGATTCTTTTTCAACCGATTCAACCGAAGCGATCTGCAATCGATTGGGTGCAACATTCATTCAGCATCCTTTTGAAGGATACATTGAACAGAAGAATTTCGCGTTGCAGCAGGCCGGCTGTGAGTATATTTTTTCACTGGATGCCGATGAAGAGTTGTCGGAAGAACTGAAAGCATCGGTGCTCGAAGCTAAATCAAACGGGAAGCATGAATGTTATTCCATGAACCGGCTCGCTAATTACTGCGGGCACTGGATTCGTCACGGTAGTTGGTACCCCGACAAAAAAACAAGGCTCTTTAAAAAAGGAAGAGGAAACTGGGGCGGAAAAAATCCCCATGATAAATACCTGCCGGAAAATCCGGGTGATGCGGGCTTTCTGAAGGGCGACATTCTTCATTACTCCTATGATACGATCGAAGAACACATCGCACAGGTCAATAGATTTTCTACGATCGGTGCAAAGAGTGCTTGTGATGCCGGCCGGCATTCAGGCATTCTGAAGATTTTGTTTAAGCCGCTATTCAAATTCATCCGCGATTATTTTTTCCGCTTCGGATTTCTCGATGGGTATTACGGCCTCGTGGTCTGTTGCATTTCCACGCATGAAACATTTTTGAAATATGTGAAGCTACGGGAATTGAACCGGTCGGGTGAATGAATTGAGGAGGAGAGGGAATTGCATATTGAAAAGTGAAGATTGAAAAATGGGGTACTAAACCTTGTGCCCGATATCCGGCTTATCACGGAACAAAAACAGGCAACTGAAAAAAGCAAAAAAGGTAGCGCCGGTTTGTGTTTCTAAAGTATCTTCCGTAACCATCGACAGGATGGCGATAGTCCAGAATACCATGTAGAAATAATCTTTGTATCGTTGTGTGATGATCATCGGCGCCACCAGTGCAAACAGAAAATATGCAAGGGAAAAAAAACCGAGAGCGACTGCAACAGACAGGTACTGGTTGTGTGCACGAAGCCGGAATTTTTCGCTGAGCCTCGAGTTCATTTTTACATACTGTTCACGGTAAGCGGCAGGCATGTCACCTGTTCCTACGCCAGTAAACGGATGTGCTGCGATAATTCCACAAGCCGCTTTCCAGAATTCGAAACGCTGCATCACCGAATGTCCGTTGAGTTCACCACCGTCTTTGAACTGTTCGTATTCCCATATGGTTTTCAGGACGCGCGATCTGAAATCAGAAAGATGCTGGTACGATTCATTGGCGACTCCTTTTTCAATAGAACGAACTTCCCCGGGAGAGAGGTTCTTCACAGCTTCGCCGTCTTTCTTCCATCCTTTGGAAGCGAGAAATCGGACCAACGTGTACTTGACAGGCTGGTGGCGTTCATCCAGTGAATCGTATTTGAATCGGCTTCTTGAATCCCATTCTTCCCGCAGTTCTTTTTCACACACATAAATCCATACGAGGTACCCGTTCTCCCGCAGGTTGCCCGAGGTGTCGAAGGTGTATGCATTTCCCGCCGGCGTTTTTGCGTTTCCATCAACAGGCATGTCACGTGTTATGTAATACTGTTTCGCAATGGAACGGATGAACACGAAGCCGGATACCGGGATGGCCAGCACCATCACGATCAGGATGATTTTTCTGAATTTGTTTTTTACAGTAGATGCAAGGTAAACGAGGAGGCAAAACCCGGTCACGGATGTGATGATGATACCTGTCATTGATTCCATGATGACTAAAAATACCAGCAGCCAAACGGCCACCAGTATGAAAAAAAATTTCAGAAATAAATTTTGTGTGCCGTTGTTGGAAAAAATAAAATAAAGCAGCGAGAAAAACGAGATGCAGATGAACAATGCAAAACGGATATGCGATACATGGAAAATAAAAATTTCACGGATGTCGGTGATTTCCCTGTGGATCACGCCTGTTAAAACCGCCGTGCTGATGAGCGTGCCGGTAACAACCGCTGCAATAAAAAAACCAATGACGAGCTGGAAATTTTTTTTGGAGACCGGCTCACTTCCGCCGATGATGACGGGAAGGATGAGGAGCGGAAGTTTGATGCGGATGTCTTTCAACCCTTCTGTCAGGTCAGTTGTCCACGCCAGCCCGATCACATGCAGCAATAAAATTCCGGTGATGATGAGCGCCGGCTTGTTCCGGAAATAGCGGCGGAATTTTTCAACGAAATTTCCTTCCAGGAAAAATGATGCGGCGAGAAAAAACTGGGAAAGGCTCGTCAGGAAAAACGAAACCGGCAAACCGCACACCAGCAGCACCAGGCCGAAAAGATAGAGGTGGTTCGAACGAAAAGGGTAAATCCGGGGCATGCTAACGATTCATATGGAGTGATGTGATGAGAAACGAAAATGTAAAAATATTATTGAAACGTCCATTCACTTTTTTTTACGGGCAGCACGGATCAGTATAACACGCGTGCCGGGCGAACTTGTACCGTTTTATTTTTTCGGCAGTTCTTCGCTGGCTTTTACTGTTCCATCCAAAATGGACGCGTACACAGAATGGTTTCCAAGAATCTCAACCGCTTTCATGATTTCCCTGTCATGTTCAAACGTGGCTTCGATTCTGCCGTTCTGGTAATAATAGCGGGAAACAATTTCCTCCTCGAGTAACTGCATGATCTCTTCTTTGTTTTTCTTCACGTCTTCTTTCTTGTTGTGAATCAGTTTAACCCGCAGTGCATCAAATTCAGTTTTGATGTCGCTGAAATATTTTTCGTCTTCCGTGTTCTTTTTAAGATCATCCAGTGTTTTTTCACTTCGTGTGGTGTAATCATATTCCTTGTCAGCGATGAATTCCAGGAAATCACTGAAGTCGGTATCGGTGAGCCTGAAAATTTTTCCATCTGGAATGGAAGCATGCTGCAAGCGGTAGTGTGTGGCAAAATCGAATACCAGGTTTTTGTTCAGCAGGCTGGTGGCGATGTTGCTGTATTTTTTCGGTTCCGTGGAAACATCGGGAAGAATGCCGCCGCCATCGTACACTTTCCTTCCGGCTTTGGTTCTGAATTCCGTGCGCAGCGAATCGGGAATTTTTCCCACGCTTCCGTCTTCGTTTCGGTGCGTATAGTCAAGCGCCTGGATGCATCGCCCGCTTGGAATGTAATATTTGGCCGTGGTGATTTTCACCTGCGTGTTGTAACTGAGTTGCCTCGTAGTCTGCACCAGCCCTTTCCCGAATGTCCGCTGGCCGATGATGACACCCCTGTCGAGATCCTGCAGGGAACCGGAAACAATTTCCGATGCCGATGCCGAGCTGCTGTTCACCAGCACAGCCAAAGGAAGTTCGGTATCCACGGCACTGTTGATGGCTTTGTAAATTTTTTCATCGCCTTTCAGTTTGCCACGGGTGCTGACGATGTCCTGCCCACGGTCAACAAAAACATTGGAGATGTTAACGGCTTCATTCAATAAGCCTCCCGGGTTTGAACGGATGTCGAGGATGATTCCTTTCAGCTTGTTTTTTTCCTTCAGTGACTTCAATGCTTCACTCATTTCTTTTCCCGCACTCTCTGTAAAGTTGGTGAGTTTGATGTAGCCGATGCCATTGGAGATCATTCCGTAATACGGAACGCTTTTCACTTTTATTTCTTCACGTGTAATCATTTTTTCCAGCGGCTTTTTTTCACCTTCTCTCCTGATCAGCAGCCTCACTGTTGTCTTCGGTTTTCCTTTCAGCAACTTGCTCACTTCATCTGTTTTTTTTCCTTTCACGGAAGTGCTGTCGATTTCCAGGATTTCATCACCGGTTCTGAGGTCGGCTTTTTGTGCCGGGAAACCTTCATACGGTTCACTGATGGCGATGTAATCTCCCTTCTGCCTGATCACAGCCCCGATGCCGCCATACTGACCGGTGGTCATGAACCGGTAATCGTCTCTCGCTGATTCGGGAATGTAATTGGTGTATGGATCAAGCGACCCAAGCATGGCATCAATACCGGTCTTCATGAGTTTGGCCGGGTTGGTTGAATCCACATAATGAATGTTCACTTCCCGGTAAAGTGAAGAGAAGATGTCGAGGTTTTTAGAGACTTCGAAATAATCATCAACGAAGCTGAAGGAGATGATGGAAACGAAAACAGTTGCTGCCAGAAAGATGAACCTCCTCGCCTTCCGGTATTTTTTATTTTTAAGGATCATTTTTTTTGTTCAGGTGTATGGTTTGTTTTTCCAGTTGTTGGTACTGAAAAAATAAGAATGGAAACGTGTTTTGATTTTATTTTTTCGAACTGCTTTCCTGTTGCAGTGGATCATGGAACCGGGTCGTGCCCGTGTTTTCCCCATGGGTGACAACGAAGAAACCTTTTCAAAGTAAGGTATCCGCCTTTGAACGGCCCGTGTTTTTGAATGGCTTCAATTCCGTATTGAGAACAGGTTGGGGTGTAACGGCATGAAGGAGCAAGCAACGGAGATACAGCGCCCTGGTAAAAACGAATCAGGAGGATGAATGTTTTACTGAATATTTTTTTTAAAATCGTCTTCAAGCCGGAGCAAAGTTAATTTTAATTTATGTTCGATCTCTTCAAAAGCAGGCATCGCTTTCCCGGTGTACACGATCATCAGCACACATTGTTTGCGGTGTTGTTCAAGCAGCCGGTAAACAGATGATTTGTTTTTCCGGTAGACTTCTTTCATCTGCCTTTTTATCCGGTTCCTGTCCACAGCTGAACGAAATGTTTTTGCCGGAACGCTGAAGGCAGCCTGTACCGGTGAACCTGAATCTACAACAGTCATTTGCCAGGTGAGGCGAATCGGATGCAGGTGAATGCTTTTTCCAGTCTCAAAAAGTTCGGTAATCAATTTCCTGCTGGACAGGCGTTCATTTTTGCTGAAACGATTTCCGGAAAGGGCAGTCTTTTGAATCATGTGAAAAAGAAATGATGCGGGCCACTTTGATTCTGAAGGCAGGTTGAATTAGTTTCGTACCGGCAGCCGCGTTCCGGGATGAACGACTTATTTATTATTTTTCCTGATGTATTGTTCCAGCGCCATGGTCATGGATGGAGCAGCGGGAACAGGAGCCTGGATGTCGAGTCGCAAACCAGCGTCCAGTACGGCCTGGGCGGTGGTGGGGCCGAATGCTGCAATGCGTGTATTGTTCTGTTTGAACTTCGGAAAATTTTTGAAAAGCGATTTGATTCCGGAAGGAGAGAAAAAAACCAGCACATCATAATTCACATTGGCAAGATCCGACAGGTCGCTCGCCACCGTTTTATAAATGACGGCTTTCGTATATTCGATATCATTCGCCTCCAGGGTTTCAAAAATTTCCTGCTTGTGAATGTCGGTGCAGGGAACAAGAAATTTTTCTTTCCTGTGTTTTTTGATCACGTCCATCAGGTCGTTGATGGATTGCTTTCCGTAAAAAATTTTTCTCTTTCTGTATACTACGTATTTTTGGAGATAAAAGGCCGTGGATTCCGATACGCAGAAATATTTTAGTGACTCCGGAACATTCACCCTCATCTCCGTACAGATGCGGAAAAAATTATCGGCGGCATTCCGGCTGGTAAAAATAACGGCGGAATATTCAGGAATGCTGATGCGGTCTTTCCTGAAATCGATGGCCGGAATCGGCTCTACATGGATGAACGGACGGAAGTCAATCTTTACGCTGTATTTTTTTGCAAGATCGTAATAAGGTGATTTGTCGGTTTCAGGTTTAGGCTGTGTAACCAGGATACTTTTTACTTTCAGACTCATAGAGAGTGTGCTTGGCGTTTTAGTTAATGACACAGGCGTATATCAGTTACTTCCGGTTAAAATTTTCACAAGCACCGCGAGAGGCGCAAATTCGAGCGTGCAAAGATATAAAAATAAATAGTAGGGAGAGAAAACAGGTGAGGAGAACCCGATCGCAATGCCCCTGGTAACCCGGTACAGAAAACCGGAACCAGCGAGGAAGATGGAAAAATAAATAATCCATGCCGGGTTCATCACCGAACTGAAGGCCAGCAATGCAACAGCCGGAACCAAAAGAATCCCGAGCATGTTATTGATGAGAAAAATATTAAAAATGTATGCTGCCATTTCTTTTTCGGTTTTGAAAAGATACCCGCAGATTTTCAGGATCATGAATTTCATTGCATACACAGCTGAAATGAGCAATGCCATAAAAATATACCGGCTGAAACCGTAACCGGTTCCCAGCATTTGCCACCTGAAATGTATGCTGATGAAATACAGCAGCAACGCGGCCACCAGGGTGAAAACAATGTTGAGCAGGATGGACGCGCGCTGAACAAGAATGTTCTCGTCCCTCACCACCTGGTTCGTCAGGTTGGTATTAAAAAAAGCGCTGACAATCTGTGCAAAGTATTTATGGTAATACGCCCTCAGCCATGCAAACGATGCAAGGATGAGCAGCAGCAGGGGAAAAATCCAGTCGGGTGTATTCCTGTTCAGCGATTGCGGTCCGTTGTGAATGACTTTCAGTTCATGGCTTCCGAAAAAATTGACGGACTTCGTTTGAACGGTGGAGTTCATCAACCCCGTTTGTTCGTTCAGCGATGATGTTGAATGGGATACCGGGTCAGCATGAACCTCATGGTAAACCGTCGAATCCGCATTTACCTGATTCACGGTTGTCTTATTATGAATGGCATGCTGGCTTGCCGTAATCGTTTTGAATGGATCACCATCAGCCGTTTTGTTCCGTACGAGTTTCGAAGAATCCTGCATCAGTCAACGCTAAACATCCGGGTAAAAATAAGCAACAGTATTTTTACGCCGGCCGTTTCATCATGAAGTTATGAAGATTTTGCAGTGGGTTGTTTGTCGCTTTTTCCGAAATTGAATATCCGTGAAATGATAAAGCTGAACTTGATGCCGCCTTTCTTCCAGTCATCAACGGTGTTGGCGAGGAAATCGTTTTCAAGAATTCCGGAAGCATTGGTGAACATGACGGTAAAGACATGGCCGCCGGTTTCAATTTCAAATCCGATTCCCAAAGGATCCGTATGTGTTTCAAACAGGCCTTTCCTGTTTATCGAATAAAAATAATCAGCGATGATGGAAGTGCTGCGTGTGAATTTCCACCGTGCTCCGCCGCCGATGCTGTACAAATCATTTTCATCATCAGCAGAAACCAGGTTGCGGTGAAGGAACGACGGGATGATTTCAAAAGAAAATTTTGACGAGAACTTTCTCGAGATGATGGCCTGTGCACAATAGGTAAGCCTGTGTTTGAACTGGTCCACGAACTCACCGGATTCGGTGGTGACGGTGGCATTTCCGAATACCGTGATGGCAAGCGGAACCGAGTGATTGGTGGTTTGCTGCAACAACCGGAATTTCAGCAGGCCTTCCAGGTTCTCATCACGTTTGCAACGTCCCACACCTACGGTCAGCCGGTCGGTGATTCCGTAATGAAGCGCGATGCGTATGTCGTTCGACTGGTCCAGTCCGTACAGGGTATGCACTCCGCCGCCGCTTTCCCTGCCGATGTTTCCAAACTGGTGGTTCACCCGGAAGTCAAGACATTTTTTCTGCAACGTTTCATTCGTCTGGGCGTTGATGATTTTATTTCCTTTGAATGCAGCAAGAACTTTTTCATGGGATGGCATGCTTTCTTTCTGAAGTTCTTTCAGCAAATCGTCCTGAGCCACGCTGCGATGACTGATGGCCAGCAGGAAGAAAAAAGAAAAAAACACCGTCCGCGATTTCAGCAAAAAGATTCTGCCTGTCATTCGGTTTGTCGTGTGATGCATATCGGTTCAGTTGTTCTTAAAACCCTGGTGAATCCAGGCCCTTAAAGTAAAGAGATCGCATATTCCCATCGCAGCATTGGACGGCATGTGCAAGGGATCTTGTGAAGGAAGCAGCAGTCGTTCTTCAAAATATCCGGAGCGGATACGGTCAGCAATCACTTCGTATGTCCGGTAATCATAATTCGCATTACCACCTGAATGGCAGGTTCTGCCCGAGCAATTGGAAGTGATCACCGGTTTGATATCTTTCCTGTAACTGAATGCGGCGGAATCGCAGCCGGCTGGTTTCATGAATGTTGTTTGAACCGAATCTTTTGTACACCCGTTCATGAGAATTGAAATGACAAAGAAGAGCAATAGTCCCGAAGTTTTTTTATTCTGGAAAATCCCAACGGCCGGGAAGCAATGCTTTCGTGTGCAGGCGTTCACTATCATTCTATTCCGTTGGCCGTTTAATGGGCCGACATGAACTGTTTATTTCCGGGTCTTTAAGCAGAACCGGTCGGGTGTTGGCACCGGGCTTCCGCCTTTGGGTTCCAATGTTACAGCCCATTCATCTGCAGCTGCGACCGGTTTTATTCTTTGTACTCCTTCATCACCATTGACCCGGAAAACCCCGGCATCTACAGGCTCGTTGCCATTGAAAGCCCAGAGCTGGTATTGCATGGTTGAATCAGGAGACGGAAGAGAAAGCACGTCAATGTATGTTTCACGTGTATAATGATTCCAGTAAACGCGCGCGATGTAACGCCTGGTGCTGTCGGTGGCCGTGAGTGTGATCACTTTTGCATTTTCATCGCGCAGGACCAGCAGGTCATTGAATGTTTTTTCAAACGTATTTTTTTCCAGGTTGTATTTCCGTGTCATGTTGTTCATTTCACTCACCAGGGATACACTCCTGTCTTCCGCTTCACTCCACCGGTCATAGAAAAAATAACTTGCGAATGTGCTGATCACCAGCGATGCAATGCAGGCAACCATCAGGTATTTATAGGTAAGCGTATGTGGATGCGGAGGATGTTTCACAGGGCTTTCATGGATGAATGGACTCGTTTGTATTTTCAGAATTTCCTGCCATACTCAGAACATAAACAATGTTGCTGCAACAAGCATGTCAATCGAAAAATCGCTGACCAAAGAAAAGAATTTTTCGATTGCGTGTAAAGATATGAAAATATTTTTGTGAAGAGGGTTCACTGCAATTCAGGAAAATCCGGATGGTGCTTCATCTATTTTCCTAATTTTACACCGTTCAGATTCACGGGAAGAATGGCCAAGACAATTTTAAAGTTGGATGATGAAGACCAGTTTGATTTCATGCTGATTGGCATTGTCAGCCAGCATAAGGATTACCGGCTGGGGCATGAACTGAATGCAAAATTCGACCTGCACCTCACCCGTGAAAATGATCATGAGGTGTTCAACAACAAGCGAATGGAGAAGATCAGTTTTTCAGTTTTTCATTTCGTTACGGATGAAGAAGATCATTATCATTTGATTTCCAACAAGGGAAAAAACGGTTTGCTCATCCCCGAACAAAAACAAATTGACTTTTTCCTGGTGATCAGGGAAAATGTAAAAAAAATTTCAGAGACTGAAATGATCAACAGGCTGAAGGCGATCAAAGGAGTGCTCGGAGTTTTCAAAACCAATCCCGGCAAATTGAAGTCACGTGAAAATCTTTTATTCTGATGATTCCATTTAATAAAACCAAAATGGTGGCCACGATCGGCCCGGCTTCTTCTTCGGCAGAGATGATTTACCGTATGGTTGAAGCCGGCGTGGATGTCTGCCGACTGAATCTTTCTCACGGCAGCTACGATGAACATAAAAAAATCCTGGATCATATCCGTTCGGCGAACCTTAAACTTCATACGCATGCCGCCATCCTGGTTGATCTGCAAGGGCCGAAACTCAGGATCGGTGAAGTGGAGAACAATGAAGTGGAACTGGTTCCGGCTGCAGAAATAGAACTCACCACTCGGGAATGCAAAGGCAATGCAAAGAAACTCTACATCAACTACAGCCAGTTTCCTGCCGATGTGGCCATCGGTGATCATGTGCTGATTGATGACGGGAAAATCCTGTTGAGTGTTACGGCAACCAACCGTGTTGATTCTGTAAAAGCAGTCGTCATCAATGGTGGGAAACTTTCTTCCAGGAAAGGAGTGAACCTTCCGAAGACAAAAATTTCTTTGCCCAGCCTTACGCCCAAAGACCTGGAAGATCTTGATTTTGCATTGGAACAAAATGTTGACTGGATCGGGCTTTCCTTTGTAAGAAGCGCACAGGACATCATCGAACTGAAAAAAATTATTTCTTCCAGGAAAAAAAAGACACGGGTGATCGCCAAAATTGAAAAACCGGAAGCGCTTCTCGAAATTGATCACATCATCCGTGAAACCGATGCCTTGATGGTTGCCCGCGGTGACCTTGGCGTTGAACTTCCGATGGAAGAAGTTCCGCTGATCCAGAAGATGCTGGTGAATAAATGCATCCGTGCAGCGAAGCCTGTGATCATCGCTACACAGATGATGGAATCCATGATCAGCAATTATTCGCCGACGCGTGCTGAAGTAAGTGATGTCGCCAACTCCGTACTCGACGGCGCCGATGCCGTGATGTTGAGCGGGGAAACTTCCGTTGGAAAACATCCGCTGAAAGTGGTGGAATACATGCAGAACATCATCGCTACGGTTGAACGGAAAGGATTTCGTTACAACCGGGAACATAAACCTGACATCACCAGCGAATCCTACATTTCCGATTCGGTGTGTTACAATGCCTGTGTGATGGCTTCACAGTCGGATGCAAAAGCCATTGTAGGAATGACCCGTTCGGGATATACAGCCTTCAAGGTTTCATCTCAGCGTCCGTTTGCCGACATTTTTATTTTTACGGACATCCCCGAACTGCTCAATGTGTTGAGCCTCGTATGGGGAGTGCGCGGATTTTTTTATGATCAATCGGTGAGTACGGATGAAACCATCACCGAGCTTCAGCAAATCCTCAAAGAAAAAGGAAGACTGAAAGGCGGCGACATCGTCGTCAACCTGGCGAGTATTCCGCTTGAAGAGCAGGGAAGAACGAATATGATTAAACTGGGTAAGGTGAAATAATTTTCCACAGTCAACCATCGACGTTAATTGAAAAACAACAATCAAAATATATTCTATGCCAATCAATGTAAACCTGTTAAAAGAAATCTGTGAAATTGCCGGAACATCCGGCTTCGAGCAACGCATACGGGAAGTGGTGATCCGGGAAATTAAACCACTGGTGGATTCATTCTCGGTCGACTACATGGGAAATGTGATCGCCGTTAAGAAAGGAAAGCAGGATAAGAAAGTCATGGTAGCCGCTCACATGGATGAAATCGGTTTCATGGTCACTCATGTTGATGAAAATGGTTTTCTCCGTTTTCATACACTCGGAGGTTTCGATCCGAAAACACTCACGGCCCAGCGTGTGAGTGTTCATGGAAAAAAAGACCTGGTCGGAGTGATGGGATCCAAACCCATTCACATCATGACACAGGAGGAAAAAACAAAGGCGGCGCAACTGCAGGATTTTTACATCGATCTCGGAATGCCGAAAGAAGAAGTCGACAAATATATAAGTGTCGGAAACCCGATCACCAGGCAGCGTGAACTCATTGAGATGGGATCGTGTGTGAATTGCAAATCGATCGACAACCGCGTTTCTGTTTTCATCCTGATCGAAACATTGAGGGAAATGAAAAACAACCCGTACGATGTGTATGGAGTATTCACCGTTCAGGAAGAAGTGGGAATTCGCGGAGCTTCTGTTGCCGCACATCACATCGGCCCTGATTTCGGTTTCGGACTCGATACCACCATTGCCTATGATGTTCCCGGTGCACAGCCGCATGAAAAGGTGACGAAGCTGGGTGGAGGAGCTGCCATCAAGATCATGGATTCGTCGACGATATGCGATTACCGCATGGTGGAATTCATGAAGAAAACAGCCGATCAGCATAAGATTAAATGGCAACCTGAAATCCTCCAGGCCGGAGGAACCGATACGGCAGGGATACAACGGATGAGTAAGACCGGCTCCATTGCCGGTGCTGTATCCATTCCGACACGGCACATTCACCAGGTGATTGAAATGGCGGATAAGAATGACATCAGGGCGGCCATTGACTTACTTACTCATTGCCTGGAAGAACTCGATCATCACGACTGGAGTTTTGCCTGACCTGAAGAGACTTTCTTCCCATTCATTCTGCTTCTTTCATCAGGGTTCTGTTGCTGTTGACCAATTTCTTATTGACTCTTACCGCCTTTTGCATCTATTTTAGAGTCATCAACAGCAAAATCTGAACGTTATGACTTCTATTGAAATCCAGGATCACATCCACATTTACAGTATGTTTTCATTCACTGACGGAACAAAAATTCCGGGTATCCTGGTGAACAAGTATAACATTACTACCACCCAGATTGAATATTATTTCATAGCACACGATGACATACAAACCTATAAAGCTGCTTTTGAAAAATACGACCGCGAATCCTGCGGACGGTTAAGCAAGCAGGTGATGATCGAACAAATTCAGAACATCAGGCCGGTGTCGCTGGCCGATTATAAAATCATCATGCAGTTGATGGATGAACGGCAACAATTGATGAACATGTATAAATAGAAATACAAATACCCAACTTGACAGAAGACCCGCCTCCATGCGGGTTTTCGTCATTTATTCAGGATGAGTGAATTAGAAGGAACAGGTCTGAAAACAAGATAATTAATTGCGAAATAACCTCATGACAATATGTAAATCAGTTTTTTTTTAGTACTTTGTACGGCTATTTTAGAAATCCATGTTTAACGAAGGGCGGGTAGTTTCAAAACAATGAATAAAATCAGGCAAGTAGCTTTTTTATCTCTGCTTTTTTTGGTGATTAGTTCATTATCATCTTTGGGCTATACTTATAATAATGGTGACTACCGGACCATTGCCAGCGGGAACTGGACGACCGTGACTATCTGGAATCAGATGGTAGCAGGCTCATGGGTATTTACCGGCGGAACTCCTTCTTCAGGCGATAATGCATACATAGCCCATACCGTAGTTGTGAACACCAGCAACAGGCCATGTAAAAATTTAGTGGTTGAACCCACCGGTGTTCTCTACACACTTTCTGCAACCAATGCTTACGTAGATGTATATGGTGATATTATCTGTGACGGTGTGATTGGCAATGGGACCACGTTCGACGGAGTTGCTTTTAACATAGAAGGACCAAGTTGTACTGTGACCGGTACCGGAACATTTGATGCCGCCAGGATCAGGAAACTGACGGCTCTGAATGTCACCACGAATCTTTTCATCAACAGGAATATTAATTTACGTTTCAACACAGGCAGCAATACGCAGATTTATGATACAGCGGCGGTTTCTTTTTTTAATGTGACGATCGGAGCCGGTGACACGCTGAACCTTACCGGCAGCGGCGTCAATATCGGAAATGCCTCGATCAACGGTATAGATGGAAGTAAATTATTTAAGCGGGGCGGAGCGTTTACTGTCAACGGAGTGATGCTGATTTCCGGATCCATCTATCTTACAACAGCCGATACGAACACTACCCCAACTCCTTATACCAACAAGTGGATTGTGAACAACGGAGGTTACCTGAAAGTAAGTTCCCTCAAATGCCCATTAAGCGGTGCCTCGAAAGACAGTCTCATTGTGAATGCCGGCGGAACGCTTGAACTCACCGGTGTGGATACGGTGGGAGTGGGTTATCCTTTTTATCCTTTTTCAACAACCAATAATGGATTCTCTTTTGCCAGTGGAAGCACAGTGATTTATTCGGGTGCAGGAAATCAGTGGTTACGGGTGAAGTCTGAATTTGCAGGTGTTCCTACTACTTCGCAGGAATATGGAAATCTTATTTTGTCAGGTTCAGGAAACAGGCCAACAGTAACTGATTTGTATGTGAAAAACAACCTGACGATTTCAGGAACATCAATTTTGAATCCATCTTCAGCCTCAGTAATTTTTGTGGGTGGAGATTGGACGAATTACAATGAAACAGGATTTAATGAACAATTAACCACTATCCGATTTAATGGTGCTCCGGGCACTGATGCTACCCAACTTCCTACTCAAACGATTAATTGTCCGGGAGGAGAAGTTTTTTATAAATTAATTTTTAATAAAGGAGCAAGTATTCCGAAACCTCATTTGACTTTTATTTCACCAGTTGATGTTATTAATCAACTGCAATTTGCATCAAACGGCTCAATAGATTTAAATTCAAATTTGTTGACGATTAGAAATTCAGCATCGACAGGAATTAGTACGGCGAGTCCGTTAAGGTATATTATTTCTGAAAAAGCAGATAACAGTTCGAAAATAAAATGGAAGATTGGAGTTGGTACAGGTTCATATGTTTTTCCATTTGGAACACTGCCGGATTCGACAATAAACTATATCCCAGTTACACTTAACAAGACCGCTATTCCAGCCGATATCGGAGATGTTGTTATATCGACGTATGGTACAGCCGCTAATAATTTACCTTGGCCATCGACTCCTACCAATGTGTCCAATTTATCGAGTGCTATTCTGGCAAATAATACTCCTGATAACAGAGACTGGACTGTGGATCGTTTCTGGGAAATTGATGCAACCAATTCTGTTGCATTAACGACGACTCTCTCTTTTCGGGCTGCTGAATTACCTACTTCGGATCCACTTGCTGGTAACATGAAAGCTCAATACTGGGATATTGCAGCCGGTAAGTGGCAACTTCCGCAATTGGGAACAGGTTCAGCGAATAAAGTTGTCATTACTGGGAACGTAATCTATAATACCACATGGGCGCTTGGAAGTCTTAACTCCCCCTTGCCCATCGAACTTTTGAAATTCGATGCTTATCCGAAGGAACAAATGGTAATCACTGACTGGTCGACGGCTTCTGAGATCAACAATGATTATTTTACACTGGAGCGAAGCAGTAACGGATTGGAGTTTTATGAAATCGGGAAAATAAGAGGTGCCGGAAACAGCAGTGTTACATTAAACTATTCTTTTCCGGACGAACATCCGTTAACAGGCATTTCATATTACCGTTTAAAGCAAACTGATTTTGATGGCCGGTTTTCGTATAGCCCGGTTGTTATGATTTCGTATAAAAAGGATCAAAAATTTTACCTCTACCCGAATCCTTCAAAAGATATTGTTTACCTTGCC
>JAPLDA010000002.1 GCA_026391945.1 Bacteroidota bacterium
CGAGGTCTTTCACGTACACAAAACTCAACACCTGTTTTCCAAAACCGATGTAGGCTTCAACATTACTTTTGAGCATTTTCAGAAGTATATAAACATCCCTGTCCCGCGGGCCATATACGGCTGTTGGCCGTATGATGATGTAAGGAAAATCATTCAGCGAGCGCAGGTAATTTTCAGATTCCAGTTTGCTTTTTCCGTAGGAGGTGACCGGCCGGGGTTCATCGGTATGCCGGATCGGATCCTGCGTGACACCCGGACCGAAAGCGGCGAGGCTGCTCATGTAAATAAACTTAGATGGAACATTTCCAGAAGCCATCAGTGCATCAACGAAATTTTTTGTGTAAACAGAATTGACCGTGAAATAATCCTGGATTTTTTTCGCCTTGGTCAGCCCGGCATTGTGAATGATGAAATCAAATTTTCCGTTCGCTTTGCTGAAATCAGAAAACTGCTGTTCCAGTTTTTTTTCATCGGTAAAATCCAGTTCGAAAAATCTGATCCGTTCATCAGCAAGGTATTTTCTGCTGCTCGACTTCCTCACGCCGGCATGCATCTCGTACCCGCGTTTCAGTCCTTCTTCAATCAAAGAACTGCCGATGAATCCGCTGGCGCCGGTGATGAGAATTTTTTTCATGAACCTGTTTTCTGTTAAAAATAAAATCCCGCTGAGTATGCGGGATCAAAAATAAAAATCATTCATCTTGTTTGCCTGGAAAAGTGAATCTATTTAAGAGGCATTTCATAAAGCCTGTACTTCTTGTAAACCTTACCACCGATATGCAACAGGGCTTTATTCATCATATCATTGTTTTCAAGAATCCAGGAGGCCTCCCCGTAAACAATATTTTTTCTTACAGCCGCTTCGATATTCAGTGCATAAAAGCAGGCATCGATTCCCGATTTACGGTATCCTTCAATAACGCCAAGTGTGATGATGCGAACGCTTTTTACTTTCTTCTGGTTCATCAGGAGTTTGAAAAGGCCGGTTGGAAATAATCTTCCCTTCCGGATGTTGATCGTCACTTCATTCAGGTTCGGAACGGAAAGTGCAAACCCGATTGCTTTGCCGTTGTGCTCTGCGACATAAGCAAAGTCAGTATCCACGATGGCCTTCATATCGGCGGCGGCGAAACGGAATTCATCTTTGGTCATCGGAACAAATCCCCAGTTCTTTTCCCACGCAGCATTATAGACTTCGTGCAGTTTATCCACTTCGCTTTTAAAATTCTTCATGTTGAACTTGCGGATGATGATCCCGTCTCTCTTCAACCTGGCTTCCATGGCCGGCCTCAATGAAATCACACGCTGGTTCCTGTTCTCCTGGGTATCGATGCGATACGCAAGCAAATCCATTTTTTTCCGGAACCCATAACGATCCATGAAGTCGTTGTAGTACTTCTTGTTATAAGTCATCAGGATCACGGGAGGAACGTTGTAGCTATCGATCAGCATTCCGCAGGTGTCGTTGGTGGAAAAATTAGCCGGACCAATGATGGATGAAAACTTCTTCTGTTTACACCAGTCTTTTACTGTATTGAGCAAAACTTCGGCAACGGCATAATCATCAACGACATCAAAGAATCCGAAGAAGCCATCATTCAACCCGGTGAATTCCTTGTATTCATGATTATCGACTGCGGCTATTCGTCCCACAATTTTTCCATCGCGGTAAGCGAGAAAGAGGTCAACCTCAGCATTCCGGAAAAAAGGATTTTTCTTCCTGTTGAAGAGCTTGGCCTGTGAAATATAAAGTTCGGGAACGTAATTCGGATCATCCCGGTACAAATCGTGAGGAAAATCGATGAACTTTTTTACCTCCCCGGATGATTCTATTTTCCTAACGGTGATTGGTGCCATTGGCTATCATTTCCTGTAAAGCAAAAACTCCAAGTTCTTTGGCTACTTTATTAATTTTATCAATCGCCTGCTCGATCTGCTGAATGGAATGTGTGGCCATCAGCGACATGCGGATCAGGGAAGAGTCGCTTTTTACAGCCGGTGAAACAACCGGGTTAACGAACACTCCTTCTTCAAACAAACGGTTGGTAAATTTAAAAGTGGTCATGTCATCACGGATGTAAATCGGGATGATCGGGGTTTCGGTTTTACCGATATCGAAACCAAGACTTTTTAAAGTTTCTGTAGCGTAACGTGTATTTTCCCAAAGCTGTTCCAGACGATCCGGTTCTGATTTGATAATTTCAAGAGCGGCCAGAGCGGCGGCGGCAGCCGACGGAGGAATGCTGGCGCTGAATATCATGGAACGTGCGTTATGCTTGAGGTAATTGATGATGTCTTTGTTGCTGGCCACAAAACCACCCAACGAAGCAAGTGATTTGCTGAACGTACTCATGATCAGGTCCACTTCATTGGTGAGTCCGAAATGAGCGGCCGTACCTTCTCCCTGTTTACCAAGAACGCCTAATGCGTGAGCGTCATCTACCATCAGTGCGGCACCATATTTATTGGCAAGCTTCACGATAGAAGGAAGATCAGCAACGTCGCCTTCCATGCTGAAGATTCCATCCACCACGATCATCCTGATGCGGTCATCATCAATGGAGCGAAGTTGGTTCTCCAGTTCGTTCATATCGTTATGAGCAAATTTCAGAACCCTTGAAAACGACAAACGGCTTCCTTCAATGATCGATGCATGATCGAGTTCATCCAGCAGCAGTACACCGTGGCGCCCTGTTAAAGTCGCCACTACGCCGAGGTTGGTCTGGTAACCGGTGCTGAAAACGAGAGCCGCTTCCTTACCGACAAATTCTGCCAACTTTTCTTCAAGCTGGATATGCAGTTTGGAAGTGCCATTCAGAAAACGTGATCCGGAGCAACTGCTTCCGTAGCGCTCCAATGCTTTGCTGGCCGCTTCTTTCACTTTCGGGTGATTGGTTAAGCCCATGTAGCTGTTTGATCCGAACATCAATACACGTCTGCCTCCAATCGTTACTTCTGTATCATGATTTTCCTCAATCGGTCTGAAGTAAGGATAGATTCCTGCCTGTTTCAATTCAGCGGGAATCGTAAACTTCTTCATTTTCTGGTGAAGAGTGTGTGAAACCATCCTTTGTATATTATGTTTTTAAGCGGTTATTATCTTAATTCAAATAATGTAAACGTCAACAATGCCAACCCTCCCACGAAAAACATGATCAGGTAAATGAAACCATGTTTGATGCGGGTAAATTTTTGGCGTTCAAAATAAAGGATAAAAAAAGAAATGAGCAAAGCAAATATGATCCAACCTGATAACCAACCAATTAGTTTGTAATCCATAACGACTATTCTTTAAATTAACGTCATTTAAGCATTTAAGGGGATGAATATACAACGATTTCTTTAAATACAAAATCCCGTTTCATCAACTACTCATGATACCTTGGTCATTTTCAAAAAATCGCACAAAGAAATTCATTATTTAATGAAATCAAGATGATGCTGATCAGAAAAAATACTACCGAAGATTTTGAAGTCTGTTCATGATTTTTCTGAAAAAAATTTTATTCCAGTTGCTTCATCAAATTGATTGTTGGAGCAAAAATGAAAATTTGTTGAATAAGCCAGCATGTGTATTTCTGCCGGATTTTAAGAACTACTTTTACTTATCGAATCAAGCGACCTAAAAACCGATGTCATGAAAAAAATAATCTATTCGACACTAACCCTTTCTGTCTTATTGCTGTTTGCCTCTTCCTGCAGAAAAGAAAATAACGGGGTAATAATCACCAAAGTAATTCCTGTACAGTTAAATGTAAACCAATCGTATTCTTATGAAGTTCCCAGGGCAGGAGACGATGACGATGACATGCAGATTACAAAACAGGCAACGCATTTCCTCATGAGCCAGGTGAGCGCTTCAACAGGAACCAACGTTTTATTTGAATACACTCCCGCTTTGAATTTTACGGGTACTGATGAAGTGATCCTGAATAACGCAGAAGGATCACATGGACATGGCGGACACGGCAACGGACATGGGAATTGCGGTGGAAGCAAGCCACATCATGATGATACCATCATTTATGATTTTCAAATCACCGTTACCGGAACAACAACCCGTTCGCAATAATAACCTGGAAAAATCAGGCATCTTCTCCGAATAAACACATTGGAAATTTTTAGCAATCAGCTGCAACCCACGCTGGTTCCGCAATTCAGGCATTTGTAACACGATCCCGAACGAATGGTAATGTGTCCGCAGTTGGTACAAACCGGGGCATCACCCATCATATTACTAAGGTATTCCTGGGTCTGATCCCCTTTCGCTTCCAGTTTATACTCCGGGTTCCTAACCTGTGGCTTCGGCTTTGCTGCCGGCAACTCCTCTTTCTTATCGCGTGTTTCTGACAACTTCACCTGCACCAGGTCTTCCCTTCCAAGATACTCCAAAGCAAGAAGGCGGAAGATGTAATCAATCACCGATGTTGAATTTTTAATATTCGGATGATCCACCATGCCGGATGGCTCGAACCGGGTGAAAATAAATTTCTCCACAAATTCATCAAGCGGAACACCGTATTGCAAGCCGATGGAAATGGAAATCGCAAAACAATTCAGCAACGAACGGAATGACGCTCCTTCTTTGTGCATGTCAACAAAAATTTCACCGAGTGTTCCATCGGTGTATTCCCCGGTCCTGACAAAAATAGTGTGACCTCCCACTTTTGTTTTCTGCGTAAACCCGGTTCTCTTTTCAGGAAGCCTTTTGCGATGTACGATATTGGAAAGCTGCCTCTTGAATTTGGTGTCGTCCGAATTCTGAATGATCCTGATCGCCGCATCCAGCACCTGGTCGGCAGTAAGCTGATCGGGATCCACGGTTCTTGATTCTTCTTTTTCTTTCTTTTTTGTTTTCGAAGACAACGGCTGCGACAACTTGCTTCCATCGCGGTACAATGCATTTGCCTTCAGTCCAAGTTTCCAGGAAAGTTCATAACACTCCTGCACATCTTCCACTTTCGCTTCGTTCGGCAGGTTGATGGTTTTTGAAATGGCTCCGGAAATAAAAGGCTGTACAGCGGCCATCATGCGGATGTGGCCATGAGAATGAATGAATCTCTTCCCGGTTTTTCCGCATTTGTTGGCGCAGTCAAATACCGACAGGTGTTCTTCTTTGAGATACGGCGCACCTTCCAGCGTCATGGTTCCGCACACATATTCATTGGCCTCTTCAATCTGTTCATCCGTAAATCCCAATTCGTGCAGGAGACTGAAATCAACGGAGGTGTATTGATTCTTTTTAATTCCGAGTCGCGTTAAGCAGTCCTCCCCAAGCGTCCATACATTAAAAATGAAATGAATGTCGAATGCAGCAACGGAAGCTCTATTTAATTTGTTGAAATCCTCTTTCGTAAATCCTTTTGACAACAATGTTTCCTGGTTGATGTAAGGAGCCCCGCTGAATGTTCCCGTGCCTTTGGCATAATCAACCATCTCCCTGATCTGATGCTTGGAATAACCGAGGTTTCGCAATGCAACGGGAATGCATTCGTTCACAATTTTAAAATATCCTCCGCCTGAAAGTTTTTTAAACTTCACGAGAGCATAATCCGGCTCCACGCCGGTGGTATCGCAATCCATCACCAGGCCAATGGTGCCCGTTGGTGCGATCACACTCACCTGTGCATTCCGGAAACCATGAAGTTCACCCATTTGCAAAGCATCGTCCCATGATTTGCATGCTGCTGTCAAAAGATAATCCGGGCAGTTTTTTGCATCGATGCCTTCAGGTTTGATCTCCAGATTTTCATACGCATCGGTTGCATGGTAGGCTGCATACCTGTGATTCCGGATCACGCGCAGCATATGTTCCCTGTTGTCTTTGAATTTTCCGAATGTGCCCAGTTCACTGGCCATTTCAGCGGAAGTCCTGTAAGATGTTCCGGTCATGATGGCTGTGATGGAAGCAGATATCGCCCGTGCACGGTCGCTGTCGTAAGGAATTCCTGAAACCATCAGCAAAGAACCCAGGTTGGCGTAACCCAATCCAAGAGTGCGGTAATCATACGAAAGTTGTGCAACTTCTTTTGATGGAAACTGTGCCATCAAAACAGAAATCTCTAACACAACAGTCCACAGGCGACAGGCATGTTGAAATGCATGGACGTTAAACTGGAGTGAATCATCATCAAAAAATTTCCTGAGGTTGAGCGATGCGAGGTTGCATGCCGTATTATCAAGAAACATGTATTCGCTGCAGGGGTTTGATGCATTGATGCGTCCGCCTTCAGGACACGTGTGCCATTCGTTGATGGTGGTATCAAACTGAACGCCGGGATCTGCGCAACGCCATGCTGCATAGGAGATATCCTCCCATAATTTTTTTGCCGGAATGGATTTAACGACACTTCCATCCGTGCGGGCTGTAAGGTTCCAGTTCCCGTTTCCTTCCAGTGCTTTGAAAAAGGAATTCGGAACTCTCAGTGAATTGTTTGAGTTCTGTCCGGATACAGTACGGTAAGCTTCTCCTTCGTAATCGGATGAATAACCCGCGGCTATCAACGCTGCTACTTTTTTCTCTTCTTCAACTTTCCATTTGATGAATTCCTCCACTTCCGGATGATCCAGATCCAGGCAAACCATTTTAGCCGCGCGCCTCGTGGTTCCGCCTGATTTAATGGCACCTGCAGCGCGGTCACCGATTTTCAGGAACGACATGAGTCCGGATGAATAACCACCGCCGGCAAGTTTTTCATGTTCGCCCCGGATGGCTGAAAAATTTGTTCCAACACCGGAACCGTATTTGAAGATGCGCGCTTCACGTACCCACAAATCCATGATACCTCCCGGGTTCACCAGGTCGTCGGTGACGGAAAGAATGAAACAGGCATGTGGCTGAGGATGCTCATAAGCTGTTGTGGAAGTATGCATCTTCCCGCTATCGGGATCTACATAATAATGTCCCTGGGAAGTTCCGTTTATTCCGTAACTATTGAAAAGTCCTGTATTGAACCATTGCGGGGAATTGGGTGCTGCATATTGTCCGATGATCATGAACACCATCTCATCATAAAAAACCTGGGCGTCTTTTTCGGAGGCGAAGTACTTGTATTTTCTTCCCCAATCCATCCAGCACTCCGCCAGGCGATGAGCCACTTGTTTGATTGAAGTTTCGCCACCAAGACTTCCATCCTGTTGCGGCACACCTGTCTTGCGAAAATATTTCTGTGCAAGAATATCCGTGGCAACCTGCGACCAGCTTCCCGGTACTTCTACGTTGTGCATTTCAAACACCGCATCTCCCTTGGGATTTCGGATCACCGAACTTCTCAGTTCATATTTAAACTGATCGAACGGGCTAACAGTATCTTCCGTGAAGTACCTGGAGAATTTTAATCCTTTGTTATTGGCGACAGGTTTTCCCTGGATGTTTTTTGTTGTTTTAACTTTCATAGCGTAAAAAAATTGGGATGGTGAAGTACCTCTAAGTAACAACCATCAAACATGATTTCAATCACCCTGCCGTTTTATATTATGAACAAAATTTTCGGCGAAGCATTTGGCCATGTAAATTACTAACTTCCAAATGCTTTTACAACACTTAATGCGGAGGCAAAAAATCCGGGTTGTTAATAAAAGAGGTGTCGGTAAGTGTTTTTAAAAAAGCGATGAGGTTCGCTTTGTCCTGAACCGTAAGTTGCAATCCGTTTAACTTGGCCGGCTTTGTCATCAGCGGATCTATATTCAGAGAATTCAGATGCACGCCTGAATTATAAAACTCTACTACGTCATCCAGCGTCTGGAATCTTCCGTCGTGCATATAAGGAGCCGTGAGTTCAATGTTGCGAAGCGACGGAGCGCTGAACCTCCCGATGTCGTTAGGATTTCCTGTCACAAGATATCGTCCCTGGTTTTGCCCTGTGAAAACGGTATCAAGCCCTGTATTATTATAGGTATTGCTGGTGAGCAGGATGGAGCCATGGCAATGAAAACAATCTCCCTTTTCTGTATAGTACGTAATGTAGCCATCCATTTCTTCCGGGGTCAGAATCACCTGGTGTTTTACAAACCGGTCGTATTTGGAATTCGAACTGATCAGTGTTCTCACAAACTGAATGATGGCATAACTGATTTTATATTTCAGCTCATCATGGGTGATGGCTCCTACATCGGATACATTAAAAGCCTGGTAAAATAAAGTTGGATATTGGGGATGATTTTTTATTCGCCTCACAAGGGTGTCCATGTTGGGATTGAAAAAATCAGGAGTAAAATCTCCGATCGGAACATGATCGAGAGCGTTTACTTGTCCGAACCATTCAAAATCCGGATTCCAAGCCAGGTTTTCCAATGGAGGCACACTGATGTTCTCGCCGCCGAGAACAAAAATTCCTTTTGAGAACGCTTTTTGTGCATCATGACAGGATGCGCAACGGAGCCCGTTACTCGAAACAATGCTGTCGTAAAACAGCATTCTTCCTAACCTGACTCCTTCTTCGGTAAGCGGGTTGAAATCCGGAAGAACAGGTTGTGGGAAACCGGCCGGTACTTTTAACTGGTAGGGAGTCGGAGTGTATGGGACTACCGGCACCTCATTCGTCTTGTTATCCTTTTTGCATGAAGGATAAATCAAGACGAGAAAGAAAGCAGCAGCTAGGTAACAGAGTTCTTTTTTCATGATGATCATTAATGATGAGTAAACACATCCGTTCCGTTCGAGGATATTTTATGCATGGCGAGCGAATCAGCCATCGTGTAATTTCCGTCCGTATTAAAATTATACGTGTATGGATTTTTGAACCATTCATTCAGGTTCATCGTCATGTTATAAATAAAGTTACCGTGGTTGAAATAAACAGGCGCATAAATTTCAACCTTCACCAGGTTTTCGTTTTTCCCGAGGTGCATGTTAAATCCATATAGTGTATCGCCGGTCACGTTCAGGAAATGTCCTTCGAATTTCATGAAATGATATCCGCCTCCCATCGGTTCTGGCCATTCCATGTTGTTGTTATTGGTATTGTTGGGCAAGGCGCCGGTGATGTTATGTGCCGGATCAATTCCAATATTAAAACTGACACCGATGAATCCGCCTTCCGGAATGTTTTCAATCGTAAACTGGTTGGTGGATGCAATCGTGGCATCAAAGTAATGGTAGTCTTTCATCAGCACTTTTGAACTGTCGGATTTAATCAATGAAATCTGCGACAGGAAATACTGGAGCATGTAAACGCTGTAATTATTCCCGGCAGCATTGGAATACATCAATGAATCATACACCAGGGAAATGCCGTCAACTTCATAACTGACTTTTAACGTCATTGAACTGGCAGGCGGAACCGGCGTGGGTTCTTCTTCGGCCTTTTCATTTTTGCACGAAGCAAAAAAAACGATGAACACCAACAGCGCAATCAGCTGATTTTTTTTCATGATCAGGGAAAATTATACTGTGTAAAATAGCAATGAAAAAAGAAGAGAAAATATGATTGCTGTCAATTTATAACAAATCTTTTGTCAGTTTTTTTGATGCTTCAGCAACCGGTGACCGGGTCGAAAAGATTTTAAACAAGGGTACCACTACAATCACAATACCTGCAAACACAACCAGCCCTGAGCTGCTGAAAAAACCAAACCAGGGTGCAAGCCGGCTCATCATTTGTTGAAACAGGGTATCGTGATTTTTGTCCAGCGCTTTCACGATGCCTGCCCCAATCAAAGCAATCCAAAACAACAGCAAAGAAATGTTGGTGATCCAGAACCCGGCACGGATCCACCTGAAGTTTGCAGAAACAAAAACGGGTGATTCCTGTTCGGCAATGAAGTACATCGATGCCAGTAAAATCATGGTGTTGATTCCGATGGTGGCTCCCATTGCATGAGCAACGGTAATGTGCGTACCATGGGTGAAGTAATTGATTTCAGGAACAGAAATAATAATGGCCAGGCAAAGGTTCAGGAATATCCAGGCATCTGCCGCGGAAAGGAAACGATAGGGAACGATGTGAAAATTTTTTCTTGCTTTACTGAGTGTATGGCTCCAGAAATAAATAATGTTTCCGAGAATGAGCAGTTCAGTCATGCTGATGATGTAAGAGACACTCTTGATCCATCCCGAAGCAGGAACGATGTAGGTATGATGTCCCCAGTTAAACATGAGGTTGGTGAGTCCGAGGAAATAAAAGAAAAAGGTAAACGGCGACCGTGTCACTTTATCATCGCCGCTGATTTTTTCCATCACATAAAAACCGGTTCCGTAAACCATCATATTCCAGGAACCTACCATGGCACCCATCGCTTTCCATTGCACGGTAATATCCCTCACGATATTATCTCTGAACCAGGGTATCATCCATAGGTATGCTTCCGCAAAAGTGAGCAGGAAAAAAATCAAGCCGGTCGACCACATCCAGAGGTAAATCGGAACACGGAAAAATTTCCTGCGAATGGTCCGGAAATAATTAATCATAAAAAGTATCCAGTACAGGATCATCGGAACAGCAAGCCAGGGAGGAAATTCGAGGTACTCTCTTCCCCCAAACCTTCCCATAAAATAACAACCGATGATCATGCAGGTAGTGATAACCAGAAGAACCAGGTGTAACCGTGCCATCTTCATCGAGAAAAGCGGCTCACCGGTAATGCGCGGCAGGTAATAATAAATGCCGGCTGTTGCCGCCGTAAAAATCCAACTGATCACAAGGGTTACGTGAAGCGGGCGGATATTGGTAAACGGCAGAATGTTTTTCAGCCAAACCGGGAACACATATTGAATCCCGCCGATCACACCAAAAAAGATTCCGGCGACAAGCATGATCAGTGCCAGGCGAAGAAATCTTATTACCGTTTTATGAATCATGGATCCGTATGTAGAAAACGAAGAACCTTTTTTTGATGCAGATTAGAAATGACAATGGTCATGAGGCATTTCGCTTCACCAGTCACTTTGCTTCTGCAAAACTACCGGTTGCAAAATCGTGAATTAATTCTCACCTCTCGTTCATTAATTTGTTTTTCCATAAACAAAAATGGAAATTTACACAAAATAAAAAATGGTCATGAAAAAATCGCTCTTCTCTCTTCTGTTTTTTTTGATGTCAGGATACATTTCATATGCACAGGCAATTGTTACCATTGGTACCGGCACTGCCAGTACGTTATACGGACCTGTTTACCTGTACAGTAATACCAGTCCGAATACGCATAGCTGGTACCTCTGCATTTACAATCCCGGTGAGATCATTTCGAACGGAGGTGCTTCCGGGTTGATCACCGCTTTGAGCTGGTATAAAAATGATACTGGCGCTTACCTTGGTGGTGATGCGAGTTACGAGATCTACATGAAATCAACAACCCTTGCTGATTTTTCTGCAGGTGCCGGTAACTTCAACAATGAATACACGGGGGCCAGCCTTGTTTACAGCAGTACAACTTCCGGTTTGCCAGCTTCGACAGGCTGGGTGAATTATCCGCTCTCTGCACCATTCAGCTGGAATGGCACCGACAACATCATGATTCTCACCAGGTGGGTGAGGATCGGAGCGGGCACCGGTGCAGTTAACTGGGCATCCACTTCCATTACTCCCAATCATGTTTCAACTTCATTCAACTCAAGTGCAACCATGGGCTCACTCTATAGTTTTGCCAACCGGCCCAATATTAAATTATACATTACAACTGCAACCGGAATTATGAACGGGGTGATAAATGATGCCGACATTTCCATTTACCCCAACCCTGCTTCCGACCGGCTCAACATCATACTGAAAGATATTCATTCCGAAGCCCACATCAGGATTTATTCTGTGCCAGGATCAGTTTTTACAGAACAGCACGTGTTTCCGGGTTCATCCGGGGAATCACTTGCCTTGAATATTGAATTCCTCCCACCAGGAATATATTTTCTTGACATTATTTTACCTGGCAGAATCCTGAAGAAAAAATTTATCAAAACTGGAGTTGATTAAGGACATGTCGCTGCCGGAAAATTATTTTACCAATTCAAAATGTGCGGTAAAATGCCGTAGGAATTTAGGCTCCTGTTTAATCTTCAAGCCTTTGGCCGATTTTTTAACACGGATAATTTCATCGAACACCTCAACGACATAATCAATGTGACTTTGGGTGTACACTCTTCTTGGAATAGCAAGCCTGACTAATTCCATTGGTGCCGGAATTAATTTTCCATGATCATCATATTTTCCAAACATGACAGAACCGATTTCAACACAACGGATTCCGCCAATGCGATACAACTCGCACACCAGTGCCTGGCCGGGATACTGATCAACCGGGATATGCGGATACAATCCTTTTGCATCGATGTACACTGCGTGGCCACCAACGGGGTAAATGATGGGAACTCCTTTTTCAAGAATTTTTTCACCGAGATAAGTGGTTGAACGGATCCGGTATTTGAGATAATCGGCTTCAAACACTTCAACCAGACCAACAGCAATGGCCTCCATATCGCGGCCGGAAAGGCCCCCATAAGTTGTATATCCTTCCGTGATAATCAGTAACTGGGTGCAGGCATCGGCCAGTTCTTTGTTTCGCATGGCCAGAAAACCACCCATGTTTACAAGAGCATCTTTCTTGGCACTCATCACGCAGGCATCGGCAAGTGAAAACATTTCCTGGGCAATTTCCCTGAAAGATTTTTCATGATACCCTTTCTCCCTCTCATGGATGAAATAACTGTTCTCTGCTATGCGGCAACAATCCAATACAAAAAGGATGTGGTGTTTTTTACAAATGGCACTGATCTCTTTTGCATTCTGCATGCTCACCGGTTGCCCTCCGCCACTGTTATTCGTGACGGTGAGGATCACTGCTGCAATATTTTTTTCTCCAAGTTCTGTAATCAGGTGCTGCAGCTGTTTCGTATCGAGGTTTCCTTTGAACGGATGGTTCGCAGAAAAATCCCTTGCTTCAAGAACGGGAATATCATGAGCCGATGCTCCGCTGTATTCGATGTTGGCACGCGTAGTATCGAAATGTGTGTTGCTGATGAAATATTTTCCTTCTCCCCCGAGATGCCCATACAAAATACGTTCAGCGGCTCTTCCCTGGTGGGTAGGAAGGATGTATGGCATTCCTGTCAGATCGTGCACCGCTTTTTCAAACCGTTCCCAACTCCTGGCGCCGGCATAGGATTCGTCGCCATTCATCATCGCCGCCCATTGGTTGCTGCTCATGGCAGAAGTGCCGCTGTCGGTGAGGAAGTCGATGATCACCTGGTCACTTTTTAAAAGAAAAGGATTGAAATGCGCCCTCTCGAGGAAAGCGGTTCGTTCACTTTCCGTACTCATGGAAATGGGTTCCACGCTTTTTATCCGGAATGGTTCGATGATGGTTTTAAAATTCATTGGTTTGTTTTTTATACGTGTCTTAATGCCTGTTCCATATCCCGGATGATATCGTCCACATGTTCCACGCCGATGGAAACGCGAATCATTTTCTCGGTGATGTGCATCGATTTCCGCAACGGCTCCGGCATATCGCAATGAGTCATGGTAGCCGGGTGTTCGGCCAGGGATTCGGTGCTGCCGAGGCTTACAGCCAGTTTGATGAGCTCCAGATGATTCAGGAAAGCGAACGCTTTTTTTTCATCGCCTTTGATATCGAATGAAAGCATCGCTCCCGGATGCAAACATTGTTTTTTAAACGTGGCATATTGCGGATCGCTTTTTTTTAACAGTCCCGGGTAATATACCTTTTCCACCTTCGGATGTTTTACAAGCCAGGCAGCAATTTTTTTTGCGTTCTTCCCTTGTATCTCCATCCGGGGTTTCAGTGTCTCCAGGCTGCGCATCAGGAGCCAGCCTGTCCACGGACCGGCCATGTTCCCGAGAAAAGTACGAAGTGTTTTTATCCTGGATATGATTTCATTTGATCCGAGGCAGGCTCCTGCAATCACATCACTATGCCCGCCGATGTATTTGGTTGCGGAATACAAAACAATATCGGCGCCCAGTTTTAAGGGATGCTGCCAAAGCGGCCCCATGTATGTGTTATCAACCGCAACAGGAATTAATTTATCTTCTTTTCTAAAATGCCGTCCGATTTTTTTGCACATCGCGATGTCGATCAGCGAGTTCGTTGGATTGGCCGGTGTTTCAATATAAATCAACGCCAGCTTTGCGCTGAACCCGGATTGCTGAACCAACCGGATGATTTCTTTTTCTGAATGATCCGCATTAAAACTGATCGTCTGAACTCCCATGGCCCGCAAAAAATGACTGATGAAATGATCCGTGCCTCCATACAATGGTTCGCTGTAAAGAATCAGGTCGCCGGGTTTAAGGTATTCGAGCATCACGGTGGTGATGGCGGCAAGGCCGCTCTCAAAAACAGCACATGCTTCTGCTTCGTCCCAGAGTGTGAGCCGGTTTTCGAGGATTTCCAGGTCCGGGTTGTTGATGCGCGAGTAGATCAGCCCAAGATGCTCTTTGGGTTTTTGGAGACGGTGTCCGTAAGCCACTTCGAAAAAAGCTTTTCCTTCTTCCGCTGATTTGAAAACAAACGTGGATGTCTGAAAAATCGGACACTTCAACGCGCCTTCCGATAATTCAGGTTTGTACCCGAACGACATCATCAGGCTTTCCGGTCTCATTTTTTTTTTCACGGCTTCATTTGATTAACTTGTTTATGATTTTTTAAACCTGGCCTGGAAAAACCTCAGGTACTTCGGTTCATACGTCATTTTAAGTCCGCGGATTTTTTTGCGGTTTTGAAATACTTCCTGGATGGATTCCGCCACCACATCCATGTGTGCCTGCGTATACACGCGACGCGAAATAGTAAGACGCACCAGTTCAAGTTCAGGATAATAGTGATCCCCGGTATCTTTGTTTCTGCCTGCCGAAACAATTCCGCGTTCCATGGTTCTCACTCCGCTGTCGAGGTATATTTCTGCTGCGAGAACCTGTGCCGGAAATTGCGTTTGCTTCAGGTGTGGGAGGAATCTCTTGGCGTCAATAAAAATTCCATGTCCGCCGATTGGAATCACGATCGGGATTTTTGCATGGAGCAATTTGTTTCCAAGATATTCAACCTGGCCAACGCGCGCGCGAATGTGATCATCGTCCACCGATTCGGTGATGCCGATGGCCATGGCTTCCATATCACGACCCGCAAGCCCTCCATAGGTGTGAAGCCCTTCATACACCACCACCATGTTACTGGCCTCATCATAAAGAGCCTTGTCGTTCATCGCGAGAAACCCGCCGATGTTCACCAGCGCATCTTTCTTCGCACTCATGGTGGCTCCGTCGGTAAGCGAACAGATTTCTTTCACGATCGATTTAACCGACTTGTTCTGGTATCCTTTTTCACGCTGCTTGATAAACCAGGCATTCTCGGCAACACGCGTCATGTCATGGATGATTTTTATTCCGTGTTTCAGTGTGAGTGCGCGAAGTTCACGAAGGTTCTCCATTGAAATGGGCTGTCCCCCGGCCATGTTCACCGAAGTGGCGACGGATACATAAGGAATTTTTTTGGCGCCATAAATTTTGATCAGGCTTTCAAGTTTTTCAATGTTCACATTTCCTTTGAACGGATGTGTGTTCTGTGAATCGTGGGCTTCATCAATGATGATGTCGACAAACGTACCTCCGGCCAGTTCCTGGTGCAGCCGCGTAGTGGTGAAATACATGTTGCCCGGCACAATGTCACCTTGCTTGATCATGATTTTGGAAATGATGTTTTCCGCTCCGCGTCCCTGGTGGGTGGGTATCATATAACGATAACCATAATATTTCTGAACCGCCGCTTCGAGGTGATAGAAATTCTCGCTTCCCGCGTAGGCTTCATCACCTACCATCATCCCCGCCCACTGGCGGTCGCTCATGGCAGAAGTTCCGCTGTCGGTGAGTAAATCAATGTAAACATCTCTTGATCTTAGCAGGAATGTATTGTAACCGGCATGCTCAAGGGCTTTTTTTCTTTCCTCATAGGAGGTCATCTTAAGCAGTTCGACCATCTTGATCTTATAGGGTTCTGCCCATGATCTTTTTTTTCTTTTTCTGTCCATAAATTAGTTCTTGGTTTTATAGGTTATTGCAGTTGCATCCACATATTTGAGAAACTCAATGAATGCATCAATCTCTTCGTCCCGTAATTTAAAATCCGGCATTCTCTGGGTTCCGGTTTTTAAAATGGCACGCGCAAACAATTCTCCTTTTCCCGGCTGTGATATCGTGGTAGTGAGTTCCGGTCCAAGGTAACCACCCAACCCATAGAGCTGGTGGCACGCTGTGCAATTGTATTTCTGAAAAAGCATTTTGCCTTCTGTGGCTTTCTTACATGGAGCAACGGCCGGTCCTGTTGTGCCTGTCGTATAGACAACAGCCGAGTATGCGGAAAATATGAGAAATAAAGAAAGGAAAACGTACAGCTTTACCACTTCATGTGAATCAAATCAGTTAAACATGGCCGCGTTCATTTTTTTCTGCAACTCCATCGACCTCGGGAAAAGAATGTTGTTCTCAAGATGCACATGCTGATGAAGGTCAAGCTCAAAATCCCTCAGCTCATTAAAGCTTAAACGGTATGTTGTGCAGGCATTCTCCGGCGGGTTGTAATTACCGGTAAGCTTCCTGATTTCATAGAGGATCGCTCCCGCCCTGTCATGTTCCTGTTCCATAACATCAATCGGTGCACTGATATAATATTTATCGGGTATCCAGCCCACACCAACTGTTTTTGAAGCGTCATTGATTTCCCTGATGCGCGGGAATAAAATTTTCTCTTCCTTTAGCATGTGCTGTTCCATTTCTCCCTTTACGTCTGTAAAGTTCCGGAGAATTTCGTATAGTTCCGAATGGCGTTCACCATGTTTTTCCGCGACCTTTTGGAGATGAGCAAGTATCATCGGCATTTGTTCATTTACATACCGGTGATGTTTGTTGATGATATAAGCAGTGAGTTCGCCAAGATCCATTTTTACCAACTCATCATTCCCGGGAACCTGCTGTCCGACCGGATTCATTTTTTCCAACTCCTGCTCAATGTTTTTTAATTTTGCCTGATCCTCTGCACATGCTTCGTTAAGAGTTCGCTTGCCTTTGCAACAAAAATCCAGGTCATATTTTTCAAATATTGCGGCGGTTGACGGTTGTTCGGTTACAATTTGAGCAAGCGTTTTGTTATCAAACAGGTTCATGGTTTCGATTTATTTTTTGCCAAAGGTCTGATTATGATGATGCCCACCGGATGATATGCATCATGTTTCAGTGTGACAAAAATCATTTTTGAGACAAACTCAACATCCTGATATTCGCTGAATATTAAGAGATTATCCCTGTTATTGAAGTTTGTTTAGAATTATTCTAAATTGTTATTTTAGTTTTGCATTCCTATTTCAAAAAGAAAAATCATTTATGAAAACAAAAAAAACACTCCTCGTTTCATTGGTCCTTATTCTCAGCCAACAATTTTCAACAGCCCAGGACAGGGTCTTTACACAAA
>JAPLDA010000018.1 GCA_026391945.1 Bacteroidota bacterium
TTGGGTTTGATCCGCCTCCGGCGTGATACCAACTGCTCCACCCCGCACTATTTCTTTATTTTTTTATTTCAACTTTGGGTTTGATCCGCCTCCGGCGTGACACCAACTGCTCCACCCTTCACTATTTCTTTATTTCAACTTTGGGTCTTGACTCCTTCTAAACAAACTGTTTATTAAATTGGTGCGCAAAGATATAATTAGTTCCTTTGCATCCCCAAAAAATCATAAAAAATAAATGAGCCACAAAGCCGGATTTGTTACCATCATTGGCAAACCTAACGTCGGAAAATCAACTTTGATGAACCAGATGTTGGGTGAAAAGCTCTCTATTGTCACCCCAAAGGCACAAACCACACGCCACCGGATAAGGGGAATCTGGAATGAAAAGGATTTCCAGGTGGTGTTTTCAGATACTCCGGGCATCATTGAGCCGCATTATCTCCTTCATGATAAAATGATGGATTTCGTCAAAGCGGCTCTTGCCGATGCCGATGCCGTCCTCTTCATCACCGACCTGGAAGAAACCTACATGGACGAGGAAATGCTGAATCGTTTGTCGGCCATCAAAATTCCAGTCATCGTTGTGATCAACAAAGTGGATATTTCTTCTCCGGATGAAATCAACAAACTCGTGCATGGATGGAAAAAGAAACTGAATCCTCGTGCCGTAATCCCGGTATCTGCTTTCAACGATTTTAATGTGGACAGGGTGAAAGAATCCATCCTTGAAATTCTGCCAGAGGCTCCGGCCTTTTTTCCGAAAGATGAACTCAGCGACCAGACCGAACGGTTTTTCATCGCAGAAATCATCCGGGAGAAAATTTTTCTCAATTATGAAAAAGAAATTCCTTATTCGACAGAAGTCATCATCGATACTTTTAAAGAAGAAAAAGACCTGATCCGTATCCGTGCCGTCATCTATACAGAACGTGAATCACAAAAAGGAATTATCATCGGGAACAAGGGTGAATCCATCAAACAGGTGGGAACACAGGCCAGAAAGGACATCGAAAAATTTCTTGACAAAAAAGTCTTCCTCGAAATGTTTGTCAAGGTAGAAAAGGAGTGGAGAAAAAACGAAAACAAACTCAGGAGATTCGGTTATACAGCTTAGCTGCTGAACTTTTCCAGCATTCAACCATTTTAAAAACAGGAACAGATGTCAAACATTGTAGCGATCGTAGGTAGGCCTAATGTAGGCAAGTCAACACTCTTCAACAGGCTCATCGAACAACGAAAAGCTATTGTTGATGAGCAAAGCGGCGTTACACGCGACCGTCATTACGGCCATGCCGAATGGAACGGCAAACGGTTTTCCATTATTGATACCGGCGGATATGTTCGGGGATCAGAAGATGTTTTTGAAGAGGAAATCAGGAAACAGGTAGAGATTGCCATCGAAGAAGCCAATGTGATTCTTTTCGTAGTCGATGTGGAACTGGGTATCACCGATCTTGATGAAGCAGTAGCCAACATGCTTCGTAAATCAAAAAAGAAAATTTTTCTCGTTGTCAATAAAGTGGATAACAACTCCCGCATCAACGATGCAAGCGTATTTTATAAGTTTGGTTTGGGAGAACCTTATTGCCTCGCAGCCATCAACGGAAGCGGAACAGGAGATTTGCTGGATGATGTAGTCGCACAGTTTCCCGAAGACTATGTGGATCCCAACGAAGGGCTTCCGAAGTTTGCCATCATCGGCCAGCCGAACGTCGGTAAATCATCTTTGCTGAATATGCTGACAGGAGAAGAACGAACGATCGTGACTCCAATTGCCGGAACTACGCGTGATACCATCAACCAGCGATACAGTAAATTCGGTCATGATTTTATCCTCGTGGATACGGCCGGCATACGCAGGAAAGCAAGGGTGAAAGAAGATGTGGAGTTTTATTCTGTGCTTCGCTCCCTGCGCGCCATCGAAGAATCAGATGTTTGTATCCTGATGATTGATGCCGAAAACGGCCTGACAGCACAGGATCTTGCCATCTTTCACCTCATCGAAAAAAACCGGAAGGGCGCCGTGATGGTGGTAAACAAATGGGACATGGTAGAAGCGAAAACCAGCCAGTCGACCAAAGATTACGAAGATAAAATCAAAAAGAAACTGATGCCGTTTGATGACGTGCCCATCATTTTTACATCCGTCATAAACAAACAAAGAATTTTTAAAGTGCTGGAAACAGCGGTGAAGGTGTATGAAAACAGGAAGCTGAAAATTCCTACCTCCAAACTGAACAAAGTGATGCTGCCTTTGATTGAAAGTTTTCCTCCTCCTTCGCTGAAAGGGAAACACATCAAGATTAAATACATCACTCAACTTCCGACTCCTGCTCCGCAGTTTGCCTTTTTCTGCAATCACCCACAGTATATTGCTGAATCATACAGGCGTTTTCTTGAAAATAAATTGCGTGAAAATTTTGACCTGAGCGGAATTCCCATCAATATATTTTTCAGGAACAAGGATAAAGAAGATGAGGATTGATCCGTCCAATGGAAAATCAATCTTCGTCATTTAGTTTGATGGCTTCTTTGATCCATTTCTTCAACTGTGTTTTGGGAATGTCTTTTTCAGAAAATATTTTTATGTGACGCATTCCCTTTCCTGTTCCCTGGAAAAGTTTGCCGGGATCAGAAAGTTCCAACGCCCGGAGAAAACCAACATTAATGTAATCCACTTTTTTGTAGGTGTATACAAATGCGAGATTGCCCTTGTAAACAAAAGTCAGGTTCCCCCATTTAATCGTCTCAGTGATTTTTTTGTCCGTTGATAGAAAGATTTCACGGACGATCACGGCCAACTCTCTTTTCTCACCGGTCATGCCGGAAAGGAATTTTTCGATTTTCGTATCCATAAATTTTAATTGACGTAAATTTACATCTTCCGCAACCAAATAAAAAACGCTATGAGTCACTCCTCCCTGTCCCGCTTCCTGATCAATGGAAAAAATAAATTTTGTTTCATTTTTACTTTCTTCCTGTTGGGATACTTCTCCATTCATGCTGAAAATACTGCTACCATTTCCGGATCCATTGAAAATGCAATACAGCCGGCGGTGACGTTGACATTCGACCGTCTTCACCTTGACAAGCATGTTGAAGTCAGCTCGTCTGTGATCAATAACGGAAGGTTCCAGTTCACCGTTCAGCCGGGACAAGGAAACCTGCTCAGGCTGTCGATTGACTCATTTCATTTGAAACTCTTTGCAGAACCGGGAGACAGGATCGAAGTGCAGATGAAAAATCAATCCGCCGGTTTCTCCGGAACATGTGCTGACCAGAATATTTTCCTGAATAAATTTTTCGACTTGTTTAAAAATGATTTTGACGACAGCATCATGCAGCCGAAAATGCTGGAAACAGGAGTGGATGCTTTTGAGATGATGATTTTTGAAAACAGGAAAAAGCAAACCGAATTTTTCAGGAACAAACCCGATCCGGATTTTCACCGTGAAAAATTTTCTTCCGGCTTCAACACCTTTATTCAAAACACGATCAATTACCGGTACTGGAGCCTGCTGTTTTCCTACCCCATCATCAATGCAAACAGCAACAAAGGGTTAACCGTAAATGCACTGCCCACAGTGATGCTGGATGTATTTACAAAAGTAAGACTGAACAACGATTCTGCATTGGTCTGCGAGCCTTACCGTGAATTCCTGAAATACTATGTCATCTATTTCACGTCACAGGCAAATGGTTTTAACAAGTTCAATGACTTCTCTGTTTCCGCCGATAAAAAATTCACACTTGCAAAAGACAGGTTGAAAGAAGAGGCCTATAAATTCTGGCTGGCCAAATTCACGATGGATGAATGCGGACGATTGTCGCCTTTCACCACCAAAAAATTATATGCCGCTTTAAAGGAAATCGACACGGAAGGAAAATACACACCGGTGATCAATGAAGTGTGTGGCGAAAGAATGTCGATGAAGGAAGAAAAGAAGAAAGAAGAAAAAACCAACACTCCCGCCGGAACGGTTGCTCCTGCTGTGGGAAACGGTGACGAACTGGATCTGACAGATGTAAACGGCAAACATGTTTCGCTGAAAGATTTCAAAGGGAAAGTGGTGTACGTTGACTTCTGGGCAAGCTGGTGCGGACCATGCAGGAAGATGATGCCGTATTCAAAAAGCCTGCATGAAAACCTGACGGCCAAACAAAAAAAACAAATTGTTTTTCTCTACATATCCATAGATGCCGATCCTGTTTCGTGGAAAAAAGCAATACAGGATTTGGGCATAGAAGGTATCAACGTAAACTCTCCCGGGAACTGGTCAGCGAAAGTGTGCAAGTACTTCCAGGTGTACAGCATTCCGCGCTACATGATCATGAACAAGAAGGGCGACATCGTTGACTTCAATGCAAAACGTCCTGCTGATCCTGCAATCCTTGATGATTTGCTGAAGTACACGTTGGAATAAAAAGGAACACGGTTACAATCCGCTTAACAGCCGGTTGAATTCAGCATTCGAATGAAGTCCGCTGAATGATTCTTCACTTTCAATTTTTGCTTTGTCTTTCAGTCCAAGCCTGACAGCCTCCCCCAACGCTTCAACAGCTTTTGCATCATTGCCCTGCCGTGCAAACATGCATGCGGTGAGAAATGGTTGCTCCGAATTTTCCGGGTCTGCCAGTTTGTAAATGGCCAGGAACTGTTCCGCTGAAGAAAAATTATTTTGTTTGATGGCATTGTTCGAATACGAATAGGATGCGAGCGATAGATACCCGAGCAATCGTTGGTACATCATCTCCTGGTCGTTTTTTATCGTTCGCATTCTTGCGATTTCCGTTTTCCACCAGTTCAGGTCTTTGCTTCCGAAACACTCGCCATAGTTTTGTTTCAGCCGGCTCTCGAGTTGCAGGTTATTTTGCTGTTTCTGCATTTCACTTTTAAACAATTCGGATTTTTGAATCGCAGAAGTTTTTTGTTCATAGGAAGAAACGTCAGCGATGCCTCTCAGGAATACACTTATTTTCTTATTCAAATTGTACTGGTCACGGGAACGATGAAGGGCTGACAGCGTTTTATTTTCCTTCCGTAGAAAAGCGCTGATGAGTTCCCTGTTCACAGGAAATGATTTTGATCGCATCGCCGAAAAACTGCACCAGTAAAAGGCTTCCTCGAATGCTGATGAATCCGGCCATTCATGTTTGCCTTTCCATTCGATGACATGATGAATTATTTTTTTCTGTTCCAGCTCAGAAGATGAGGCCATCACTTCCAAATAATTCATATCCTTTTCCCCTGCGAAACCCAATGCCGGCGGCAATTGCTGAATGTTCCCGAACGGAATAGCGGCGCCGCAGTAAATCACACTTAGCAACTCCGGGTGGTTGGAAGCCGCTACCAGCGCAACCTTCGACCCGCCTGAAAATCCGGCCAGTGAAATTCTTCTCATGTCGCTGGAAAACCTGGTGGACGCTTCCGTGATGAGACTGTTTACAATGGCGTTCGTCTGATCAAATTGCAAACCGTTTTTGGAATTGTTTGATCCCATGAGAATAGTACCAAACTGATCGGCCAACGATTTGTATTTGCTCAATGGAAAACTTCCGCTCCCATGCGGATCAAAGAAAATAATTACGGGATATTTTACAGAGTCGGAATAGGTTGAAGGCAGGTAAAGCGAATAGGTCTGCGCGGCATCGTTGCTGCATGCAACTGCCGAAATGATTTCTCCGGCTTTCAATTGTTCCTTTACCGGCGATTGTTCAGCAGCCGGAGTTGTTGCTTCCGTCTTTGGCTTTCTTTCAGAACAGGAGGATGAGAATATCCCAAAGGCAATGATGATAACAGTCAGAAATTTCATTTTGTTTTTTTATTTCAAAGGCAATAATAATCAATAAAAAAGGGACTCCATGAGTCCCTTTCTGAAAATGTTTCCGGAAATTATTATTTCAACCCGAAAGCTTTTTTTACTTTGTTTACATAATCAAGTTTTTCCCAGGTAAAAAGTTCTACCTTTTTGGTAATCTTCTTTCCGCCCGGCGATTGAAATGTTTTAACAACCACTTTGTTTTTTCTTCCCATGTGACCGTAAGCAGCAGTCTCTGAATAAATCGGGTTGCGCAACTTCAATCGTTTTTCGATGAAGTAAGGACGCATATCAAAAAGACTTTCTACAATTTTAGCAATCTGCCCGTCAGTCATTTTTACTTTAGCGGTTCCGTTGGTGCTCACAAAAATTCCCATCGGCTGTGCCACACCGATCGCATAAGAAACCTGTACCAGGGCTTCATCACAAACACCTGCAGCCACCAGGTTTTTTGCAATGTGACGTGTTGCATACGCCGCCGACCGGTCCACTTTGGAAGGATCTTTTCCTGAGAATGCACCGCCACCGTGAGCGCCTTTTCCGCCGTAAGTATCTACGATAATTTTTCTGCCGGTCACGCCGGTGTCTCCATGAGGTCCGCCGATCACAAATTTACCGGTCGGGTTGATGTGATATTTTACCCGGTTGTTGAAAAGGCGTTTGTACAGCGGATATTTTTTCATCACGCGTGGCATCAGGATTCCGATCATATCCTTCCTGATTTTTTCAGCCATCTTAGAATCGGTATCGAAATCATCATGCTGTGTGGAAATCACAATCGCATCGATGCGAACCGGTTTGTTCTGATCATTGTATTCCAGTGTCACCTGTGATTTTGCATCCGGTCTTAAATATTTTATTTGTTTGCATTCCCTGCGCAACACGGCCAGTTCGATGAGCAGCTTATGCGCAAGATCCAATGCCATCGGCATAAAATCTTTTGTTTCGTTGGATGCATAACCGAACATCATTCCCTGGTCGCCGGCGCCCTGTTCTTCTTTCTTTTTACGCTCAACACCCTGGTTGATATCGCTCGATTGCTCATGAATGGCTGAAAGAATCCCGCATGAATCGGCTTCGAACATGTACTCACTCTTGGTGTAGCCAATCCGCTTGATGACATCGCGTGCAATGCTCTGAACGTCGAGGTAGGTTTTTGATTTCACTTCACCGGCTAATACAACCTGCCCGGTTGTCACTAAAGTCTCACAGGCTACTTTCGAACTTGGGTCGAAAGCGAGGAAATGATCGATGAGCGCATCGGATATCTGGTCAGCGACTTTATCGGGATGACCTTCAGAAACGGATTCTGATGTAAATAAGTAGGACATTGGATTTGGGAATTATTTTTAAAAACTCTGAGTGAATTGGATTATCAAATTAGAACCTGCTGGGGGCAGGGCGCAAAAGTAAATAAATAGAATGATCTGCCAAAGTAAACTCAAAGCTCCTTTAACTTATTCACCAGGAGATTCAGGAAATTAGTCAGTGGTTTCGATGCCATCATTTTCATCACCGGGTTGAGGTCAGCATCGAAGGCAAGCTGAACAGCGCACTGTTGCTGCAAATCATCGATCATGCAACTCAAATTAAATTCAAAGGGTGCTGAGCCGTTCTTTGCAACTTTCACGAGGGAGTTCGGAACTTTTTCAATGATTTTCATTCCCAGCGTCGCCATTCCTTTAATAGTGAATGTACATTCATCGATTGTCGAATGCCAGCCGACAACCTGTTCGGGCATCAGTTTTTCGAAATTATTGAAATCGCTGAGGAAATCAAAAACTTCCTTTGCGGTTTTATTGATCGTTACTTTATCGCTTTCTATCCTGGTCATGGATTGAGTTTAGTTACGAATGGTTTCAACGAATTTTTTTGTCATTATTGATTTCAACGAAATACGAATCAGTACGAAAATACGAATGAAGGCTGTCAACTTTTTTCATCACCGTTTCTCCCATTCACCCTTTCTCCGATTCACCAAATCCCCGCATCCCCTTCACTTCCCCCAACTCTCCGGAGCCTCCCGCCACGCCTTCAGTGTTTTCATATCTTTATCCGTGATGAATTTTGTATCGAGTGCTTTTTCAATCAGCACATCATAACTGCATAATGAAATGACAGGGCATTTTTCTTTTTTGAAATTCTCCGCAGCCGTTTTAAATCCATACGTAAAAACTGAAATCATTCCATTCACTTTGCTTCCGGCGTCACGCAACGCTTTCACTGCTTTCAGGGAACTCTGGCCGGTAGAAATCAGGTCTTCAATCACCACCACCGATTGCCCGGGTTTTACTTCGCCCTCAATCAGGTTTTCTCTTCCGTGATCTTTTGGAGACGAACGTACATACACAAATGGAAGTCCGAGAGATTCCGCAACCAAAGCCCCTTGGGCAATCGCTGCCGTTGCCACACCAGCGATGACATCCGGTTTTCCGAATTTTTCTTCAATGGCTTTTACCAATGCCTGGCGTATGAATGTTCTGACTTTCGGATGAGAAAGTGAAATACGGTTATCGCAGTAAATCGGAGACTTCCACCCGGAAGCCCATGTAAACGGTTGGTTCGGCTGTAAGCGGATTGCTTTTATCTGCAACAGGAATTCTGCAATTTTGAGGGAAGTATCATCTTTTAAAGGCATGCAGCAAACATACACAGGTTTGGTGAAGTGAACAAACCGGAAGATAAAAGTCATGAATGGTTTTGATCTTCCGTATTTTCATGCGAACTTTCGAACTTACATTTTTACATTTTCCATGCACACAGTTTTTGTCAACGACAAATCACTTCATTTCATTCATACATACCTCAGCGGTGAACTGGAGATGGCTAAAAACCACCTGGTTATTTCCGAAGCGAATAAAAACGTTGAAGATGTTATTCTTCTTCTTGAAAATACGGATGAGCCTCTTGAGGTATTTTATATTTCAGAAAACCCGGATGTTGCATGGAAGACTTTCGTTTCAAATTGCACGTTGATCGAAGCTTCCGGCGGACTTGTGCGCCATGCTAAAAATGAATTCCTTTTTATTTTCCGCCTGGGAAAATGGGATCTGCCCAAAGGAAAAATTGAATTTGATGAAACGCCGGAAGAGGCAGCCATCCGTGAAGTGGAAGAAGAATGTGGTATCAAAGAACTTTCAATCGTTCAAAAACTCCCTCCGACATTTCATACGTACTGGTTAAGAAAAAGAATGCTAAAAAAAACGCATTGGTTCCTGATGGATACAACCAGCGACTCTCCGCTCGTTCCTCAATTGGATGAACACATCACAGATGTAAAATGGATGACCCGGGAAGAATTGATGAAAGAAGTTTTTTTCAACACCTATTCTTCCATGGCTGAATTACTCAGAATTTTTTTTTCGGAGGAAATTAAATCTTAACGGCCCCCGGGACAAACTTTGAAACATCGCCATTGAAAAGTAATATGTCGCGCACGATGGTGGATGAAATGTGCGACAGTGCAGGGTCCGAAACAAAAAAAACAGTTTCAATTTCCGGGGCCATGTTCTGGTTCATCTGAGCAATGGCACGTTCAAATTCATAATCTGCTGACGTGCGCAATCCGCGAAGAATATAGGTGGCATTGATTTCTTTACAAAAATTTACAGTCAGTCCGCTGTAACGCATCACCTTTACTTTTCCCTCTCCTTCAAAAACCAACCTGATAAAATGTTCGCGGCGTTCCTGGGAGAAATAATAATTTTTGTTGCTGTTGTACCCGATGCCGATAATGATTTCGTCAAAGAGCGGAAGAGCTCGCCTGATGATGCTTTCGTGGCCGCGAGTGATCGGGTCGAAGGAACCCGGGAAGACAGCAATTTTCATTTTGTAATTGTTTAACGCAAATATAGGAATCCGTTGTTAATAAAAAAGGTGCTGCCATTTCAGGCGATCATTTGCCGGGTTTGTATTTGTAAATACTGAATGCGCAGTTGCCATACTTCCGGATTTCATCGGGTTCAATGGCGGAAACAAGTTTTCGTTTCGATTGGTGTTCAAGGATGAGCCAGCCATTTTCATTCAGGATTTTTTTTCGGAAAATCATCTCCGGAATAGTATCCGTCGCAGTCAGTTCATACGGCGGATCCGCGAAGACGATATCAAACGACGCACTGCACGTTTCCATAAACCTAAAGACATCTGAACGAAGTACTTTGGCTGAAGTCATCTCCAGTTTTTTGAATGTTTCGCCGACAAATTTTACACATCCGGAATTTTCATCCACGGCGGTGATCATCGAACAACCCCGTGATCCGAATTCATAACTGATGTTGCCGGTGCCGCAGAATAAATCAAGCATTGAAATTTCTTCGAAGTCGAAATAATTATTCAGGATATTGAACAGACCGGTTTTTGCAAAATCGGTGGTGGGGCGCACCGGCAGTGATGACGGAGCAGTGATGATTTTCCCCTTATACTTTCCGCTTATGATTCGCACAATGCCAGGCTGAAGAGGTCGAAATAATCATGTTCCGGTATTTCCCTGAACACGTAACTGAATTCAAAGACATCCGGTCGGCGGATCCTGGAAAGATTCCTGATGTATTTATAAAGCAGATCATACGTTCCCTGACCCTGATCGGGTTTCCCGGAAACAGAAGTCAGAATATTTTCAGGATTCAACTGAAGCCTGTCGCAAATAAACATGATGTAATAAACCAAATCTTCGCTGGTTTTAAATCCAAACGAGTTGAAAAAAAGCAGCTTCCCCTTTTCAGCAACAACCACATCAACAAACCCGCTTCTGCCGTGAAGAACCAGTGTTTTCTCATTCACTTTTTTAAACGAGAGATGCACGCCTTCGAGCAAAGAAGTTGAATGGTGATGGAAGAATGGCTGCCGGAAAATTTCGTCAACAGCAAGCCCGATGACTTGCGGAACAGCGAAAACATTCACTGCATCGAACCCTTTTACAGGTTCCGAGTGAATGACAAGATCGGGTTTGTTGAAATTAAACCGGAAGAATTTTTCCTGATCTTCTTTTTTAAAAATGGCGGAAGGAACCAGGGTGGTTAACTCACTCACCATTTCAACGTGAACGGTACTGGCTTCATAGTTATTCAGAATCGTACTCTTGCCGGAAATCTCACTCAGCCATTTAACAAGAATTTCATCCTGCAAACTGCTGGTTTGCTGAAATACTTCCAGCGCCTGGAACCTGTTTTTTTTCTTGTCGAAAAGAGTCAATGCAATTTCCGAAGGCGAAACAGAGGCAAACAAATCACAACCTGCACCGCCCGTCATTTCAAGCGATTCGTCGAACAGGGAAATAACAGCATCCGTATTTTTTGCAGCAAGCCGGAAAACAGGATCTATGACTGAATCAGACACGTGTGAATTTTTTGATGAACAAATCTACACTATTTTATGCTGAAGAAAAGGTTGAATATTTTTTTTAAGTTTGCACCCCTGAATTTTGCGCTGTTAGCTCAGTTGGTTCAGAGCATCGCCTCGACAAGGCGGGGGTCGGTGGTTCGAGTCCACTACAGCGCACCAGGATTTTTTCACAACCGGAGGAGAGCTGCCGGTTTTTTGCGAAGACTTTTGTTTAATAACTTTGTACCATGCAAAGCTTTCGGAAGATATCACATTCATCAGATTTCTTGTTATCGAAAGTCCTTAGTGAGTTTCAGTTCATCAAAAATATTTCGGCTGAAGCCGAAAGTAATTTAATTTGAACATCCTATCACTTCCGGATTTCCGCTTCTGAAAATGACCTACCAGCAAACACTTGATTACCTGTACAGCCAGTTGCCGATGTTTCATCGTATCGGTGCCGCTGCATACAAGGCAGACCTGGATAACACACTGGCAATTTGTGAACTGCTTCATCACCCGGAAAATAAATTTCGTGCGATTCATGTCGCAGGAACGAATGGGAAAGGATCCACGTCTCATATACTGGCAGCCATTTTACAGGAAGCGGGTTACAAGACCGGACTGTATACATCTCCTCACCTGAAAGATTTCCGGGAACGGATCCGCATCAACGGGAAAATGATTCCGCAAGAAAAAGTAACGGCCTTCGTTGAAAAATACCGGGAAGCATTGCACGGGATTCAGCCGTCCTTTTTTGAATGGACAGTCGGGCTGGCCTTCGATTATTTTGCAAGGGAAAAGGTAGATGTCGCCGTGATTGAAACGGGATTGGGCGGCAGACTCGATTCCACGAATGTGATCGTACCCGTTTTATCGGTGATCACCAACATTGGCTGGGATCATATGAATTTATTGGGAGATTCGCTGGAAAAGATTGCATCGGAAAAAGCCGGGATCATCAAAGAAAAAATCCCGGTGGTCATCGGTGAAAGCCGGCCGGAAATGGAAGACATATTCATCCGGAAGGCAAAAGAAAATTTTTCAGAAATTATTTTTGCAGACAGTCAGTTGGCTGTAAAAGATGTTTCTTCCGGAGATGAGTTTCTTACTCTTGACATATTGCAAGGCGATGAAACTCTTTTTCACCATCTTCAAATCGATTTAACCGGGTTGTACCAGCAGAAAAATATTCTCACCGTCATTCAATCGGTTCTCATGCTGCGCAAAAACGGAATGAATATTTCTGACAGCCAGATAATTTCTGCTCTCCGAAAAGTGAAAACGATGACCGGACTGGCGGGTCGCTGGCAGAAGATAAACGATCATCCGCTCACCATTTGCGACACCGGCCATAACAAAGATGGCATCCGGTATATCCTAAAGCAACTGGAACTTACACCTCACCGGAAACTTCACTTTGTATTGGGAATGGTGAACGACAAGGATGTTACAGGTATCCTGGAAATGCTTCCGAAAGAAGCCGTTTATTATTTCTGCAGAGCAGCTATTCCAAGAGCGTTGGACGCAGATGAGTTGAAAAAAGAAGCAGGAAAATTTTCATTGGAAGGAAAATCCTATGGTTCGGTAAAAGATGCGTTGCAACATGCGCAAGCACAAGCCGAAGAAGAGGATCTCATTTTTATCGGCGGAAGTACGTTCGTGGTGGCGGAGGTGGTTTAAAATGAACAGTCCAAAGCCACAGAAAGAATGCCGGTTACATTCTTTCAGCTTTCAAAAATGTTTTCCCTATGTTTTCCCCTAAAAAGAAAAACCCTTGCTACATGTTGATGTGCAAGGGTTTCCGTCATTTGCTTGTGGGAGCAACAGGGTTCGAACCTGTGACCCTCTGCTTGTAAGGCAGATGCTCTGAACCAGCTGAGCTATGCTCCCAAAATTTCGGACGGCAAATATAGATACTTTTTAATGATATCAAAAAAAATCCATCGGCCTGTCACATGAAATTGTCCAATCAGGATTACAGGCAATCAGCATTATTCTATCTTTCTTTTAAATGATGCATTGCGCAGCCGGAAAGTTGAACGACCTAAAAGTGAACATGGGGAATGGCTGCTTACTTTACTGAACAAGAAAAACAAAAGTCATCGTTCCTTTTTGGATATCGGCGCCATCAGGATTCTGGCTGAACTTTGCTTTCATCGCCGCTTCTTTTGCTTTGCCGAAAAGGTAAGCGCTGGTCGTGGTGGAACCTCTTGCTTTTTATCAACTGTAATACTCACCACCACTTTTCCGGTCTCCTGCGATTGATCATCTACAGAAGGTTTCCGTACCAACTTTCTTCCGGAGAGATCAAAACTGATTCCTCCGTTACCCGGACCTTTGCCGGGGCCTGTTCCGTCGCCTTCCCCGGGTCCGGTACCATTTCCGTTCTTGCCAGTGTATTTTGAAAGAGGATCGCCATTCCTGTCGCCCTGGTCGCCTGTTCCGGATGATGCTGTTCCCTGCGAAGTGGATTTTGTATTCTTTCCTATGTACAGTGATTTCGGGTCCACTTTTTTTACTTCTGTAATTTTCTTTTCTGTTTTCACCGGCTGCACGGAAGTCTTCACCGTTTTCTTTTCATTCTTCTTCGTCTCTTTTTTTATTTCCTCTTTGATGACAGGAGATTCAGCATCATTCGAAGTCAGGATTTTTTCTTCTTCTGATGTTGGCTGAGGTTGAACTTTCACCGGGTTGGGCTCCTGTGTAGCATTGGTCGACATCGGCTGTATTTCACCGGTTGCTTCATCCACCGTTCCGATGTTCACCAGCACGCCGCCATTTCCGCCTGCTTCAGGAAACGGAGGAATCGGCGTATTCATCACGATGAATAACAGCAATAGAAAAATCAAACCGTGAATCATCACCGTCAGTATCAACGACCGGGAACGAATGGATGCGTCCAACTTATTGTGTTTTTTTATCTGATGCTGCGGTGGCAAGCACCATTTTTATTTTTAACCTGTTGCCGATGTCGAGAAGGTCGACGAGGTTTTGCACCTGCACTGTTTTATCAACCTTCAGAAGTGCAGTCGGATCCGTCTGGTCTTTGATGGCGGAGGAAATGGTTGCTTCCAGTTGATCCTGTGCAACGGGAGTGTTGTTCACGGCATACTGGAGATCGGCGGTAACGGAAATGGTAAGCGGATGTTTGATAGACTGGCTGCCGGATTTTGCATTGGGTAATAATAATTTCAGCACATTGGGTGTTGCCAGTGTTGACGTGATGAGAAAAAACAGCAACAGGAAAAACATGATGTCGCTCAGGGATGCCGTGTACACTTCGCCGGCGTGCCGGTTTCTTCTTCGCAGGTTCATTTCGTCAGTGGTTGGATTTGATGATACTGAAAACAATTAATGTTTCACGGGTTCTTCGAGCAGGTCAATGAATTCAACGGCGTTTATTTCCATCTGGTTCACCACGCGGTCGATGCGGTGAGTGAGAAACTGGAAACCTGCATACGCGATGATACCCACCAGCAATCCCGCTCCGCTCGAAATCATCTTCACATATAAACCGCCTGAGATCGTTCCGATTTCAAGACTGTTTTGGAGATGTATTTGATAAAAGATTTTGATCACACCGAAAATAGTCCCTAAGAATCCGAACATCGGTGCAAGTCCGGCGATGGTGCTGAGTACACCCATGTTTCGTTCCATCTGGTAGATTTCAAGTTTGCCGACATTTTCAATGGCGCCTTCAATATCCTTGATCGGTTTTCCCAAACGCATCAACCCTTTTTCAACCATCCTTGAAACGGGACTGTTGGTTGCTTTGCACAGGGCGCGGGCTGCTTCTATGTTTCCATGATGCACGTGATCGCGGATCTGGTTCATGAAGTTCATGTCGATTTTTGCATACCGCTGGATGGTAAAAAATCGTTCGAAGAAAATGTACAGGGCAGCAATGGAAAGCAACGCGATCGGAATTAAAATCGGTCCGCCTTTCTCTGCCAAATCCCAGAGGGAAATGGATTGTTCGATGGTTGGGGTTGCTGCGGCTGCCTTGTGCAGGGTATCAGCGACTGCGCCTGTGTTCTGTGTGATCTGCAGGATCATTCCGTTTATCATAAGATGGATTGAGTGATTGCTAACAAAATTACTTTTTCGCTGGGGCCGGCTGTTGCAACGGGTTTATACTTTTAAACAAATTCATGTTAGCATTAACGGATCTATCGCGGTGATTATTGCATAAGGCTGAATGAAACAGGAATATTCAGAACGGTGCTCACTTTATTCCCTTTGTAAGTGCCCGGTTCCCATGGTGGCATCATTTCAAGGACACGAACGACTTCTTCATCCAAACCATAACCGAGGCTGCGGATAATTTTTATGGATTCCACTTCACCTTTGTGGTTGATGATGAAGGAAGCATACACTCTTCCTGTGATCCCGGCATGTTTTGCAGTTTCATTGTAATGAATATGATCCTGGAGAAATGAAATCAGTTTCTGATCGCCTCCCGGAAAATGCGGCGGGTTATCCACCGTGGCCATGCTCATCGGAAGTGCGGAAGCAAGGATGCCTGATCCTTCTTTTTTTATTTCCGGATCTTTGTTGTTTCCCGTGGTATCGCTGCCGGCGTCATCAGCATGTGTTGCTGCACTTATATTATTCTGAAGTGAATCTTTTTTGATTTCTGTTTGGGTGATCAGTGAATCTTTTTTGACTTCGTAAGGCGCATCAGCCACCACATTTTTTCTGAATGATTGGCGAGAAGTTTTTTTTATTTCAATTTTTTGTTTCAGGTCATACTTCTTCCCGATCTCAATCTTATCGCTTTTAAAAACAATGCTCACAGGCACCGGTTTTTTACTGAGATATTGAACCAGGAAGGGAACACCGAAAAACAAAACAAGAAGAGTCAAAGAAAAAATAAAAGAACGGATGAGTGTTGACGAATACGATTTGCGAAGTTGATAAGCACCATATTCTTTGTTACGATGCTCGAACAGGATTTCATCCAAACGGCCGGAGTTGAACGGGAAAATTTTCATGATCAGTAATTTTCGGGGTTGGAGTTCGGGGAAGGGAAAAATCCATAGATGAACCATGTTTTTCCAGACAGATCATGATGTTTCGGGCAGACATTTACTTCCCTCTTGTCTTTTGCGGCGTAGTCATTTTTGTTTATTTAATTGATATTTGCGTTAAAAATCCGGTTTTCACTTGTTCACTGGCTTTGTTAAACGGATTCTTTTCATACTATTTCATACTGAAATAATTTTTGGAAGTCTCGGATAAGTTATTGTAAATTTGGTTTCGAGGTTTTAATATTGCATTCAAACTCAACAAACATTTTTACAAATCATGGCAACAAAAAAGAAACCAGCTAAAAAGGCTAAAGCAGGCAAGAAAAAAACGGCCACCAAAAAATCTTCAAAGAAAAGTTCAGTGAAGAAAAAGGTTGCAAAGAAACCTGTTGCGAAGAAAAAAGTTGTGAAAAAACCGGCGGCAAAGAAAAAGACCGTTAAAAAAGTCGCTGCGAAAAAACCTGCTGCAAAGAAACCGGCGGCAAAAAAACCTGCAGCTAAGAAACCTGCAGCTAAGAAGCCGGTTGCTAAGAAAGTAGTTGCTGTGAAACCGGTTGTACGGCTGATTTCCAAACCGGTCATCATTCCTGCACGCCCCGAGCCCATGGACATCGCCCCGATGCATGAGGAACACATCGACCTGGATCATCATGACCTGGACATGCCTCTTGACGATGATATCAAAGACCTGAAAGGGTTTGATGATGATGCTCCGGCAGCAAGTGATCATGATGACGATGATGATTTTTAATTCCTGTCCGGGAATTTTAAAAATCTTTTTTGTGCTGATGAGCTTCAGCACTGATTTGTATTCGTAAGAGTTTAATGAGACAGGAAATCATCCCGGCAGCAAATTTTTTTGCTGCCTTTTTTATGGATGCGATGGCTCAGTAATTTTTTCCGTTCCAGAAAAAGTTCGTGGTATTGGTGCCGACACTGTAGGTGAGCACATTCCCGTTCAACTGGTATTTGTTGATCACCTCGTAGGAAACCGTATGGGTTTTCCCTTCCTGGAATAATTTCAGGCGCCCGCTCACATCAATATAAGCCACACCATCATTTCCCACCTGGAAATCCTGCGGAATAAAATCTTCGAGTAAAAAAATTTCTCCTTTATAGAATACATTAAAATTGTTGTTGCTGGCATAAACGAGGGTGTTCCCTTTCACTTTGAAAAAATCAGGAGGTGCAGAAAGCAGCCTTCGCGTTGCTCCATCACTGAATACCCTGAAGTTACCGAGATTATCGACGTATGCCATGATGCCGAAACCGAGTTTGAAAGAATCCGGCGCAAACGTTTCTATACGCGCCGTATCGCCTTTGTAGAACAGGTGGAAATAGCGGTTGTAGTCGTCGATGTAAGCCACCAGGTCGCGGCCGGCTTCAAATCTTACCGGTGCGATGTCATCCAGCAAATATGTTTTTCCCCTGTAAAAAACCTTGAAATAATTTGACTGGTTTACATACGCAAGGGTGTTGCTGCCGGTCTTTATTTTTTTCGGAGGCTCCATCATCGAACTTTCCAGGTCCGTCACGTTGCCTTTGTAATAGACTGAAAAATTATAATTGCTTTCATCAAAAAAACCAATGAGGCTGTCGCTGATGGAATAGATGCTGCAATAATAACTCAGGTTCAGCGAATGTTGCTTTTCGAAAACGGACAATACATTTCCAACACGGTATGCTACCAGGTAGTCGGTCATGAAGTAGGAGAGGTTGCCGCCGAATGTCATATCAAATTTTTGTTCATCCGAATAAATTCTGAACTCGTTCGTGTTGTCGATGTAAGCGATGGCAGCGCCTCCCGCCCTGAACGATTTTACCGGTAGGTATTCAAGCTGGCGGAACACCCCGTTATCAAAGGCCTGCAGGTAATTCCGGTAATCCATATAAGCCGAAAGATTTTGAGACCAAGAAGCAGATGAAGCGGCTGAGAAAAAAAGCCAGAGAAAAAAAAATGGTTTTCTTATGCCGGGCATCATCAGGTTTCAAATACAATGTTGAATAAAGGGAACCATCGCTTACTTCGTCAGCTGGTGAAAAACATCTTCCAGTTTTTGTTCTTCCTTCTGCATCGATAAAACCGCCAGTTGGTTCGCGACTGCAAAATTGAAGACATCAGCCCGTACATCGTGGTCGGCACCGGTTTTAAGCCGCCATGTTTTTTCATTCAACGATTCCACGTCCAGGATGCCGGGAATGTTTTTTAATAAATTTTTTGAGACAACACGGTCAAATTCCACGAGTACAAAAGATCCGTGATGCGTTTGCTGCTGGAGGATGGCCGTGTTTTCATCCGCTACGATTTTTCCTTTGTTGATGATGATGACACGGTTGCACACGGCTTCCACTTCCTGCATGATGTGCGTGGAAAGGATCACGGTCTTTTCTTTCCCGATTTCCCTGATCAGAGAACGGATCTCGCTCAGCTGGTTCGGATCAAGCCCGGAGGTTGGTTCATCCAGGATGAGCACTTTCGGATCATGTATCAACGACTGCGCAATGCCGACACGCTGGCGATACCCTTTCGACAAGGCACCGATCTTTTTCTTTTGTTCAACCTGCAGCCCGGTTACTTCAATCATCTCCGCAATTCTTTTTTTCGAAGCAGCTCCCAGTTTGTGAATCCCGGCAATGAATTCAAGGTATTCCTTCACGTACATGTCGAGGTAAAGAGGATTGTGTTCAGGAAGATAGCCGACATTTTTCCTCACTTCAATCGATTGTTCCGTCACGTCATAACCGCAAACCGTCACGGTTCCCGATGCCTGTGGAATGAAACAGGTAATAATTTTCATCATGGTTGACTTCCCGGCTCCGTTTGGTCCGAGGAAACCAACCACCTGGTTACCGGGAACTTCAAAGGAAACATCATCAAGCGCTTTCTGCCTGCCGAAAAATTTACTGATGTTTTTTACAATGACCGACATTTTTTTTATGTGTTGAAACGGACAACGAATGTACGAAATGCAAGGACGATATTTACGCCCGGGGAATCCGTGGCAAATCTAAAATTTAATCGGTGAAGATGAAGTGTAGAAAATCTTTACATGGAGAAATTTTATACCTTGCAACCAGGCACATCCATCCATGAAATTGATATGAGTGGTGCGGACTGCGGCATGTATTTTTGCCGGCTCTCCATCAACAACGAGATCATCATGAGCAGCAAGATTGTAATTGAGCGATGAAAATAAAAAAAGAGAAACGGCAACCGGGGAAAGTGACTTCGTCTCATCGTCTTATCGTCTCATCGTCCATTGTTCGGATACTTATTCTTCTTTCTCTGAGTTTGTCCTTTTTTACAGGGCAGGCTCAGAAGGAAGGAAACATCTGGGTATTCCCTGATAGTTTGGGAATTGATTTTAATGATACAGCCAACCCTATAACATTTACCTCAAGAATTGGTCCTGGCGCATTTGGGTTCCCATTAGGGAATCAAACTGCTATTGCTGATAGTACTGGAAATCTGTTTTGTTATGCTGGTGTTATAGAGTGGTCATATCATGGACTTTATGTATGGGACAGGAATCATACTATCATGCCCAATGGACATAATTTACAGGGACATCCGAATCGTACCTGTTTAATGCTTCCTTATCCCGGAATTGATTCTTTGATTTGTCTGCTTCATTTAGGGAGAGACTCGGTTAATACAAATAATTTCTTTTTATTCTACTCACTGATCAATAAAAATATTAATAACGGTTTTGGAGATGTGACTGTAAGGGATAGTATTATTTACTACGGCACGATTACAGACAGGAAATTAGCGGCTGTAAGGCACGGGAATGGAAGAGATTGGTGGGTACTCACTTGGAATTATGTAACAGGGGCTTACATGAAATATATTTTAACCCCTGCAGGAATTTCATTGCAGGGTTCTCAGGTCATTGGTTCACCTGCAATTTGCAATGGTTTTGGCAAATTAATTTTCTCGATTGACGGAACCAAATTGATGACCGTTGGTGATTATCAGGGTTGTGTTGATGTTTTTGATTTTGATAGATGCACAGGGCTGTTAAGTAATTTCAGGGATATAGGTGAGCACAATGCACAGACTCACATGGAGAATGAGTATTATAGTTGTGATTTTTCTCCCAACGGAAATGTAATTTATGTTTCAGCGGATAATAGCGTAATTGCTTTTTACCAATGGGATTTGAACGCAGCCAATATACCTGCGTCTAAAACATTATTGAATCAATATCCTGATACAGGCCAGCACCAGGGGACAGCATATTTCCTTCACAAACTCGCTCCAGATGGGAAGATTTACATTCCGGTCACATCTAATTATGGAGGATGGTACAATACGGTTTACACGCATCATCTTGATGTGATAGAGAATCCTGATGTTCCCGGCTTGGGTTGTAATTATATTAGTCAAGGGTTTGATCTGGGCAGTCATTTTGTAGAAGGTGATATGCCCAACATACCGTATTACGGTTTGGGGCCGGTTGCCGGCAGCGCCTGTGATACGGTATCAATCAGCCATTGATTTAAGAAGGGAACCAGCGGGGGTTTATTTCGTGCATGTGGTAACGCAGAAGAAAAAAGTTTTGTCAGGGAAACTTGTCAGGGAGTAATTTTTCTTTATTTGCATAGGAAGACTCCTGCAAACTTTTAAGAAAACAGAAGAGACAGTGGAAGGATTAGTCATCAAATCAGTTGGAAGCCAGTACATGGTCAGGTTGCCGGATGCAACAATAATTCCTTGCCGTATCCGCGGTAATTTAAGGCTGGTGGGTTTTGAAGCCACCAGCCCGGTCACCGTCGGTGATCGTGTGGAAGTGGAATACAAAACCGGTGATGATGTCGGAATGATTTCGGAATTGATGAAACGGAAAAATTACATCATCCGGAAGTCGGTTAAACTGTCCAAACAAATACAGGTCATCGCGGCCAACATCGACCGCGCTTATGTGATTGCCACGCCGGTTTTTCCAAAGACCTCGCTTGGTTTCATCGACCGTTTCCTGGCGACTGCTGAGGCCTACACCATTAAAGCAGGAATCATTTTCAATAAATCCGATTTGTATAATGCAGAAGTGAAAGCAAGGGTTGCAGAGTTGAAATCGCTTTATGAAAACATCGGTTACCAGGTGATGATTGTTTCCGCTGCCAACCCTTCATCACTCACATCGCTGAAAGAAGAATTGAAAGACCAGGTGATCCTGTTTTCCGGGCATTCAGGAGTCGGGAAATCAACCATCATCAATGCACTGATTCCGGGACTTAGCCTGAAGACTTCCGGAATTTCAGAGCAGCATCTCAAAGGAACTCATACCACCACGTTTGCCGAGATGCACGAAATTCCGGGCGGAGGATACATCATCGACACGCCGGGCATCCGCGAGTTCGGAACGATTGACTTTAACAAAAAAGAAGTGTCGCATTTCTTTCCCGAAATTTTTAAAACGGGACGATCCTGCCAGTTTAATAATTGTCTCCATACGAATGAAATAAATTGTGCGGTGAAAGATGCCGTGCGAACCGGAGAAATTGCTTTAAGCCGTTACGAAAGTTACCTGAGCATTTTAAGCAATGAGGATATTTTCAGGTGATGAATGAAGTGTTGGAGTGTTGGAGTGTTGAAGTGTTTAAGTGTTGGAGTGTTTAAGTGAATTTTGACAGATGAGAGTGGTCATTCAGAGAGTAAGTAAGGCTTCCGTACAAATTGACGGGGCGATTTATTCAGCGATCGGGAACGGATTGCTGGTATTGCTTGGTATTGAAGAAGGTGATCATGACGGGGATATCGAATGGCTGTGCGGAAAAATTTCACATCTCCGTGTGTTTCCCGATGAAAACAATGTCATGAATCTTTCTTTGATGGAAACCGGCGGAGATGTTCTGCTCATCAGCCAGTTTACGTTGCATGCTTCAACGAAAAAAGGAAACCGTCCGTCTTACATCCGCGCAGCAAGACCGGAACAAGCCATTCCGTTGTATGAAAAATTCATTCATCAACTGGGAAAAGAACTTGACAAAAAAATTTTTACGGGTGAGTTTGGCGCCGATATGAAAGTGGAATTAATCAACGACGGGCCGGTGACGATCGTAATCGATTCGAAGATGAAAGAATGAATTGGATTTTCTGATGTGATGATTAGAGGATTAGCTGATGTTATTTTTCCTGAAACTAAATTAACTTAATCACAATGAACGATCACAACATGTTGACCATAA
>JAPLDA010000029.1 GCA_026391945.1 Bacteroidota bacterium
AGTCAGTTTGGTACAGGTTGATGTTGCTGTCGGCCAGCATGGAATTTTGAAACGATATTCCTGCAGGCGAAACGATGGCGCGGAGGCTGTCGGAAATTTCGAGATAACTGGATCTGAGTCGCGCCTGCATCCCGGTATACGTACATACCGGCGGATAAAATGCACAGTTGGATGCATCACCGTACTTGCGTCCCCAGGTCATGTAGAAAACGGTTTGTGTGCACGAATCATTTGCATGAATGAGGCTGTCGAGAAAGATGGCGTAAGGATAAAACATTGTATCCACCTGTTGCGGAGGGAACGACGGGATCTGGCTTTGTTCCTGCAAGACGACATAGTCCCAGGGCTGCGATGCAATTTTATTTAACGTGGTTGAATTCGTACTGTGAAGCTGCAGGGTATATCCACCGACCGTATTGGAATCATAGAGGATGGTATCGCCGCCGGCTAAAGCAAGCTGGTAAAGTGTACCCGGCAAATCATTTACATAAGTATAGCTGTTCCCGATGAAGAGAATTTTTTTCTGCTGGCCCCTGGCAAAGGGCGCGAATAAGTAAAGCAGAACAAGCAGGAAAATTTTTTTCATATTCCGGAAGTTGCTCAAAGATAAAAATATCATAATTAAAATTATCTTTGGAAGCTATCAATTACAGGACATGAAAAACCACCGACTCACATCTGCCGTTCTCGTTTTATATTTTCTCACTCTTGTTCAGCAATCATCTGCACAGTCGGATTCGCTGATGCTGAATAAAATTTACAGGGAAGAGTTGCTGAACGGTAAAGCGTATTCATGGCTGTATGAACTGACGACGAAAATCGGCGGGCGGTTAAGCGGATCGCCACAAGCTGCGCAAGCTGTTGAGTTTGCAAAACGAACCATGACAGATGTGGGAGCAGATTCAGTATGGCTGCAGGAAGTGTGGGTTCCACATTGGGTTCGCGGAGAGAAAGAAACCGGAAAAATAATTGACACGAAAGGCAATGAACAGGAGGTTCCTGTATGTGCTCTCGGCATGTCGGTGGCGACTCCTAAAAACGGGATCACCGCACAGGTCATCGAAGTACATGATTTCGATGAACTGAAAAAATTAGGAGCAGAAAAGATCAAAGGCAAAATTGTTTTTTACAATCATCCGTTCGATCAAACCTTCGTCAACACATTTGATGCGTATGGCGAAGCCGGCATCTACCGGTACATCGGAGCCAGTGAGGCGGCGAGGTATGGTGCCGTTGCTTCGATCGTACGGAGCATGTCCACTTCCGACAACGACTATCCTCACACCGGCGCACAGGGATACAATGATTCCCTTCCCAAAATTCCCTGTGCAGCCATCAGCACCAACGGAGCCAACCTGCTCAGCAGAATTTTGAAAGCCGGCTCCGGAACAAAATTTTTTCTCAAACAAAATTGCCAGCTGCTCGACAGTGTTTTGTCCTATAATGTCATCGGCGAAATAAAAGGAACTGAACACCCCGAAGAAATCATCGTGGTAGGCGGCCACCTCGATTCATGGGAAACCGGAAAAGGTGCAAACGACGACGGAGCAGGAGTGGTTCAGTCCATCGAAGTGTTCCGGCTGATGAAAGAACTTCACATCAAACCGAAGCGAACCATTCGTGCAGTCGCTTTTATGAATGAAGAAAACGGTTTGCGCGGAGGAAAAAAATATGCAGCGCTGGCAGAAAAGAATCATGAGAAGACGATTGTCGCCATTGAGAGTGATGCCGGCGGGTTTACGCCGCAGGGTTTTGGTTTGAATATGAAAGAAGAGGAAAAGACAAAAGTGAAAAGGTGGAAGGATCTTTTTCTTCCCTATGAAATCTGGCATTGGGACGGTGATGGCGACGGCGCCGACATTTCACCGCTTACGCGCAACGGAAAAGTTCCCGGCATCGGGTTGCAGGTGGATTCGCAGCGGTACTTTGAAATTCATCATGCCGCCACCGACGTTTTTGAAAATGTAAACAAGCGCGAATTGCATTTGGGTGCGGCTGCCATGACCTCTCTCGTTTATTTATTATCGTTCTACGGAATGTAATTCATATTTTTTTATTCATGCAACTTTCTAAGCAAGATTGGGTCACTGTTGTAACCAGGATTTTTTTTCTTGCATTGCCGTTTCTTTATTTTCCCATGCTGACGGAACCCGTCATGCTTCCACGACAGGTTCTTCTGAACGTATTTTGTTTTTTTCTTGTTCTGCTGCTGCTGTTCAGCGGTGAAAAACTCATGACCGACCGTAGATTTTTTACGACGCGCCTGTTTCTTTCCTGTGCCGGGTGGATTCTCGCCAACATCCTTTCCGGAATTTTCTGCATCAACTCTGCGGAATGGATGGCCGGACTTTCCAAATATATTCTTTACGTTTTGTTTTTCATGATGCTCTCCGTTTACCTGGTCGCCGGGAAAACGGATACGCGTGAGCTCACGAGGTCCATCATTCTTTTTGCTTTCCTCACCACGGCCATCGCCGGGTTTGAGATCATCGGGATGATCATCCGGTCACCGGGTTTGAGCTGGTTAAACTTAGATACAATTTCTTCTTCGATTGCCGACAAGAACCTGCTGGCATCAAGCCTGTTTCTCACGTTCCCGTTTTTGCTCTCTGCGGGTTCGTTGGGTACATCATGGAAAAAATTTTCAACAGGAATTTTCACCGTACAACTCATCGTGCTTGTCATCATTCAAATCAAAGCTGTGCTTTTAGCCGGCATCATCTTTTTTGTCGTCCTCTTTTTTTACAGGAAAGATTTTTTTCGTGATGAAAAGAAACGCAAGAAAAGAAAAACCGGTAACACACCCCTTTACCTTTTGATTTTGATCCTGGCGGCTTCCGGTTTATTTGCATTTAATTTTTTCGACAACACGTTTGTCCAGAAGGTCTTTGCATACACCTATAAATTTCACGCCGTGGGAACCCGGCTCGAGCTTTGGGAAAATTCGATGGGAATGATCGGCCATCATTTTTTCACGGGTGTCGGAACCAATCACTGGCAGGTTTGGTTTCCAAAGGAGGGGTTGTCGAAATTCAGCGAGTCTGTTGTCCATGGAATTTCATCGTACCAGGAACCGCACAACGATTTTCTCCGTGTGTTCAGCGAATCCGGTGTGATGGGCTTTCTTTTTTACGCCGCCATTTTCTTTGCCGGCATTCATTACGGGATCAGGCTGACGAGGAATACGACTGACAAGGTCATGAAAAGACAAACCATTCTTTTCACGGCTACGCTCATCGGTTACGCCGTTATTTCGTTGGTAGATTTTCCATTGGCCGGCATTGAACACAATGTTCTTTTCTTTACCATTCTTTCCATCCTCACGGCAGGGAATCTTCAGCGGTTTAATTTCCCGGTGAAGATGTGGCAGGTCAAAAAAAAATTGCTGGTTGCTTTAAGCATCATCCTTGTTTTGTGTTTTACCGTTTCCTGTTTCCGCGTGAATGGGGAATATCATTCTGAAAAACTGAACCGGGCATTGAAATCCGGCGACTGGAATCAAGTACTCAGTGAAAAAGAAAATGCGTCAGCGATATTTTACAACATGGATCATTTTTCCACTCCGCTGGCGTGGTATAGCGGTGTGGCCCGGCTGAATAAAGGAGAAGTGAAGAAAGCTGCGACAGAACTGGAGTCCGCATACAAGATTCATCCGTATCATCTTCGCACCTTGATTGACCTGGCCGGGTGTTACGAAAAAATGAATCTTCATAAGAAGGCCATCGACTATTATGAAAAGGCGATGGAGATTTCTCCTGACTTTCGTGAAAGCCGGTTGGAACTCAGCCGCGCTTATTTCAATGCCGGAGATTTTCAGATGGCTTTTGTTTCCATCAGCAATTGTAAGCCTGATACCATGGATTATGCTTACATGAAAATTCTGAATAGTATCCTGGAGAAAAAAAACATGAGCATGGAGGAGTTCATGGCGGAGTATAAAAAATCTGCTGATAAGGAATGAGGATATTTATCTTACTCACTTCATGGCGGAAAATTTACCAAAGGGAAGGGGCGAACAATCATGCAGCAAAAGTTTCCCCACAGACCGAATGGATTCTCAGTCGTGTGCAACTTGCTTTAAATTAACAGAAAGTAAATATTATAGGATTTTCTTTTCGACCTTCGCTTCGTGAGCCATCATATTGAATCCATTCTTTCCACTCTTCCCGACAAGCCCGGGGTGTACCAGTATTATGATGAGGAAGGGAAAATCATTTATGTGGGAAAGGCGAAGTCGCTGAAGAAGCGCGTCAGTTCTTATTTTCAGAAGGATCGACATGAAAGCGGGAAGACGGCTGTGCTGGTGCGAAAGATTGCCGATATCAAAACGATCGTGGTGGATACGGAAATGGATGCCTTGCTGCTGGAGAATAACCTCATCAAGAAATACCAGCCGCGTTACAACGTCAACTTAAAAGACGACAAGACTTATCCGTGGATCTGTATTAAGAACGAACGGTTCCCGCGGATTTTTTATACACGAAAATTTATCCGCGACGGCTCGGAATATTTCGGTCCATACACTTCGGTGAAAATGATTGAAACATTACTGGACCTGGTAAAACAGTTGTATAAAATCAGGAACTGTTCATTGAATTTATCAGTAGAAAATATTGAGAAGAAAAAATTTAAAGTCTGCCTCGAATACCACATCGGCAACTGCAAAGGGCCTTGTGAGGATTGGCAGTCGTTTGAAGAATACGATGAGAACATCAAAGACATCCGTCAGATCCTGAAGGGAAATGCCGGCGCAGTGATTGGTCACCTCAAAGAAATCATGCAGCAGTTTTCCGCCGACATGAAATTTGAAGAGGCGCAGGAGGTCAAAGATAAAATTGACCAGCTCGAAAAATTCAAAACGAAATCAGTGGTCGTGAACCCCGCCATTCACAACGTGGATGTCTTCAGCATTAGGACGGAAGATGATTTCGCTTATGTGAATTTCCTGAAGGTGATGAACGGTTCCATCATCCAGGGGCATACCATCGAGATGAAACGAAAGCTCGACGAAACGCCGGAAGAACTTCTGGAAATCGCCATTGCCGACATGCGCACGCGTTTTCAAAGTGATGCGAAGGAAATGATTGTTCCGTTTGACATGCAGATGGAAGACGAGAACCTGAAATTCACAGTTCCGAAAATCGGCGACAAAAGACATTTGCTTCTCCTGTCAGAAAAAAATGTGCTCAACTTCATGCGCGAAAAACAAATGCAGATGGAGAAGCAGCATCCGGAAAATAAAATTCTGCGGTTGCTGGAACAGATGAAAAAGGATTTGCGATTGACGGAACTTCCCCGTCACATCGAATGTTTCGACAACTCCAATTTCCAGGGAGCTTATCCCGTTGCCGCCATGAGTGTTTTTAAAAATGCGAAACCGAGTAAGAAAGATTACCGCCACTTCAACATCAAGACCGTGGAAGGCCCCGACGATTTTGCTTCGATGGAAGAAGTAATTTTCAGAAGATACAAACGGATGCTTGATGAGTTGCAACCGCTTCCGCAACTGATCGTGATTGACGGAGGCAAAGGCCAGCTAAGTTCAGCCATGAGCAGCCTGGAGAAGCTTGGGTTGAAGGGAAAGATTGCCGTGATCGGCATTGCGAAAAAGCTGGAGGAAATTTATTACCCGGAAGATTCCGTTCCGCTTTACATCGACAAGAAGAGCCAGACGCTGCACATCATCCAGCAACTGCGCGATGAAGTGCACCGGTTCGGAATCACGCATCACCGAAACAGGAGAAGCAAAGGTGTTGTGAAAACCGAGCTTTCAGAAATAAAAGGGATCGGCGAAAAGACAGCGGAAGAGCTGCTGAAACATTTTAAGTCGGTGAAAAAAATAAAAGAAACGGGACTGGAGGAAATTTCCAAAGTGATTGGCCGGGCTAAAGGGGAAATTGTTTACGATTATTTCAGGGAAACGCGATAACTTTTTTTTGAAAACAACCTTTTCCATTATCGTATTTTCTAATTTATTATAAATTAGAAAATATTGATAAAACATCCTATCTTTACCGGATACTCTAATTTAGAGAAAATTAGAAAATATTAGAAAAATGAAAGGCATTGAAAGCCCCCCAGCCATGCAACTTAAGCCTGGCAGAATCTTCGATTTGATTTCCATGAGTAAAATCCAGGAGACCCTGTATTCGGTCAATGAAAAATATTTGTACTGGGATAAGGTAAAACACCTGGAGTTGCCTGCGGAAATTTCTAACAAAGAGTTTTGGCGGATACTTAAGTCAACCCGGGATTTACAAATGAGAAAGATCAAATTTGGAAAATATATTTTTGGGTTTTGGTCGCCGCCTGCATTACAAAAAGATCTTCATCGGTTCGATCTTCACCTTGGAGGTCATTTGAGTAGTAAAGGATTAATTCCGGAAGAAGACAAGCATCAGTATTTGATCAGTTCAATTATGGAAGAAGCCATTGCTTCAAGTCAGATCGAAGGCGCGGTAACCACCAGGAAGAAGGCAAAAGAAATGTTGAGAAAAAATATCAGCCCGCAATCTCAATCTGATCAAATGATTTTTAATAATTACAAGACCATTCAACACATCCTGAAGATAAGGGATGAAGACCTCTCACCGGATCATCTCCTGGAAATTCATAAATTAATGGTAGATAAAACACTGGATGACCATGCAGATGCTGGAAAATTCAGAACAACCAATGACATCGGAGTGATGGATGCAAGTGATAATGAACTTGTTTATTTACCGCCGGATTATCGCGAGATGAAAGTTCTCATGAGAGATCTTATAGATTTTTTTAACGAGGAGAAAGAAAATGATTTTATCCACCCAATCATGAAGGCAAGTATCATTCATTTTATGATAGGATACATCCATCCTTTTGTTGATGGAAACGGAAGAACTGCCCGGGCCTTATTTTATTGGTTCCTGTTAAAGAAAGAATATTGGCTGACCGAATATCTCTCGATTTCAAGAATGATTTACAACTCAAAGGCGCAGTATGCCAATGCTTATCTGTATACTGAACATGATAATAATGATTTGACTTATTTCATCACTTTCCAGGTAAAAATGTTATCACAGGCATTTGATGAATTGAAAAAGTACATAGAAAGAAAAATTAAAGAAAAAAGGAAACTCAGTGATTTGACCAGGGTTCCCAACATTAATTCCAGGCAGGCGTCAATCCTGAAATGGGTAATGGATGACCCCGATGATGTATTTACTTCGCAAGAACTTGTCAATCGTTTCGGGGTGGCCGACCAAACGGTCAGGAATGATTTACAGAAATTAATAGACATCGGATTAATGGAAAGGATACTGGTAAACCGGAAACAGCAAAATTTTATCCGCAGTAAAAATTTCGAACGTGTTCTTCGGGCATTAATTAAGAGATAGAATCAAAGCACCGGTTCATCAAGCATCACGATGTAAACACTTCTCAAGCAACTATTTATTTAAGATGGGTTATCCGGGGAATATTTTTTTTTAAACATTTCTATCGGTAGAGTACCAACTCAAAATCATCGAGATAAAAAGTCTGTTTTTCCTTGTTCCAGAAGTAAACCGAAAGCTTGTCGTTGTTTCCTTTGAGTTGCGGGAGAACAAACTGGAACATGATTTCGTTCCATCCATCCTTCCTTCCTAAATAATCTCTGAGACTGAAACTTCTGTAATAATAATTTTCATCGCCA
>JAPLDA010000093.1 GCA_026391945.1 Bacteroidota bacterium
CCGAAATCGATGGCACCGATGGAAATCAGGTTGGCAAACATGCCTTTGACATAAAGCATGATGAAAGCAAACAACAATGACAATGGAATGATCAGTGAAACAATGAGGGTTGCACGCCAGTCGCGCATGAAAAGAAAAACCACCGCCGTTACCAAAAAAATTCCTTCCAGCACATTGTGAAAAACAGTATGAAGACAGAAGTCAATCAGGTTCTGGCGATCATACACCGTTTGAATGTCCACATCAGAGGGAAGAATTTTTTCATCCAGTTCCTTTACTTTTTCTTCGACGGCTTTCAGCACGGGGCCGGGATCAATTCCTTTTCTCATCAACACGATCCCTTCCACTACATCAGGCTCATGCCCGCGCGCCACCATGCCAAGACGAATGTTATTAGACTCATACACTTCCGCGACATTTTTTACCAGGACGGTGGTTCCGTTTACATCCTTCAGGACGATGTCGCGGATGTCATCCATGTCGTTGATCAAACCAAGGCCGCGAACCACGAAAGCCTGGGAAGATTTTTCAATCACATCGCCGCCCACGTTCACATTGCTTTTGCTGATGGCGTCGTACACATCCAGTGCCGTGAGGTTGTATTGCATCAGCAGGTCAGGGTTCACGCTCACTTCGTATGTTTTTACAGGGCCGCCGAATGCAACTACGTCGGCAACACCGGGAACCGTACGAAGATTCCGGTCGATGACCCAATCCTGCAAGGTTCTTAACTCGGAAGGAGATTTATATTTCGAATGAATCGTGTACCTGAAAATTTCATCCGTCGGACCGGTTGGCGGAGTCAGCTCTGCTTCTGCTCCTTCGGGAAGCGCAATGCCGGTGAGCAATGCATCAATCTGCTGGCGTGCATAAAAATCTTCCACATCGTCTTCAAAAACAAGTGTCACCACCGACAAACCGAACATCGACTGTGAACGAAGATTTGTTTTCCGCTGAACGCTGTTCATCGCTGTTTCAATCGGGATGGTGACAAACCGTTCCATCTCCTGTGCGCTTCGTCCCGGCCAGCGGGTAATGATCCGTATCTGTGTATTGGTGAAATCCGGAAACGCAACGATCGGCGTTTTGACGAAACAGAAAATACCGACGACAGCCAGCATGCCCGTCACGAAAAAGGTGAACAGCTTATGCCGTAAAGAAAACGAGATGATATTTTTAACCAGGTTATCCATGAATCCGGGATTGGGATGGTGTCGTTATACCAATACGGTATCTGTAATAGTCCAATGCGCTTACCAGCTTTTGGCCTATAACAGCTACTCTATCGGCATCATACTAAAGAAGTTTTTAGATTATTTTATATTGAGTAATGGTATTATAATTTTTTCAGCGCAGTAAGTACAAACAAAGCATTCCTGTTGATGACGAGGTCTCCTTCCTGCAAGGAATCTCCAATGACATAACATTGATCATTAAAAGATTTAAAGATGGAAACCTGTTGCATGTCCACATCGCAACGTTTGTGAAAATGCACCACGTAATTTTTATTATCATCAAACAAGACCGACCTTGACGGCACCATCAGCATTTTTTTATTTTCAGGGAAGAGAATGGAAACATTCGCAAACATGCCCGGCTTCAGTGTATAATCCGAATTGTCGAGGTGAATTTTGACACTCATTACTTTTGTTTCAGGATCCAGGACATTGGAGATTTTCTCTACCTTGCCGTTAAATTTTTTATCGGGATAACTCAGTGCCGTGATCATCGCTTCATCACCGGTTTTGATTTTTGCAATATCCGTTTCATACACACTGGCAACTGCCCACATATCTTTCAGGTCTGAAATCGTAAACAGGTTCGTTCCCATGTCAGAATGCATCTCCAACCCCGCAGAGATATTTTTTTCAACAATGAACCCGCTGATCGGCGCTTTCAGCTGATAACCTGAACCGACAGAATCACCGGGCGGTAACGTATTCCCGTATATTTTCATCACTTCATTCACTTTGTTGTATTGAGCGAGCGCTTTCCTGTATTCGCTTTGGGCGGTGATGTAATCCTTCTCTGAAGCCACACCACTGCTTTTCAGATCGGCAGATGCCTCCAGGTTCTTCTTTGCAACGGCGAGGTCCGATTGTGCCGACTGGTAATCGTTGTAATATCCCGCCATATCCGTACTTCTTAGGACGGCAAGCAACTGGCCTTTCTCCACATAATCTCCGAGCGTTACTTTTACATCTGACACACGTCCGCCTACGGGTGAAAAGACTTTCACGACATGATCTTCATTGAACGTTATTTTTCCCGGCAGGCTCAGCTCGCTCATCACGGATCCTGATCGAAGCGTATCAAACGTGAGGGCATTCATCAATGAATCAGGAATGCAATAATCATCGGACATGTTTTTCTCTTCCGGCGCTGACCGCGTGCAGGATGCCATCAGCAGGATGTTGAACAAAAAAAAGATGACAATTAATTTTTCAATAATTTTCATAACCAGGTATTATTTGAAAATGATGGTCCCTGTTGCCAGGTTAATATTCTCGATGGCCTCGAGCCTGTTGTATTGCAACCGGTTAAATTCTGTTTTAGAATTTTTATAGGTTTCAAAATAATCGATGAACTCCAGGAGGCTGATCACATGCTGCTCATATCCTTTTGTAATTCCTTCTTTCAGCTTATCATAGTCGCTGCTGAATTGCTGCCGGGATAATTTGTACAGCCTGTCCGTTTCCCGGAAACGCAACAAGGTTTTGGTGACATCGTTTTTTACTTCTGCTTCCGTTTTGGTTTTATCCAACTTACTTTCTTCAAGTTGATACCCGGCAGCTTTTATATTTCCCTGGTTCCTGTTGAAAAACGGAAGATCAATGCCCAGTGAAATAAAATTGTAATCGTTGATGTAACTGCCTGCTCGGTCGTAACCCGCGCCAACATGCAAATCAGGGACACGAAGAGATTTTTGAAGAGCAAGACCGGCCTGCTCTTTTTCAATTTCCACTTCAGCAATTTTAAAATCCGGACGATTGGCCAGTGCGGAATCGAGAAGCTGCGAGTAACCGGGTTGAATTCCGGGAAGAGAGTCGAATGAAGTGCCGGAAACAACAGGAAGGATTACTCTTTGAAGCGTATCACCTGTCATCAATGAAAGGGAGCTTTCTTTTTCAGAAAAATCTTTCAGCACATCCATCCGTTCATTCTCCAGGTTGAACTGAAGCGCCTGTAGTCTCGCCAATTCCCTGAACGAACTGTTTCCTTTTTGAAATTGCAACTGGTAAGCATCGAGGAGTCCTTTCAGTGAATTTAATTCATCGTCATAAACGGAAAGTGATTCGTATAAAAAATGAAGCGAATAGAAAGTCGTATGCAATTCATACCGCAGCGTCCGCATGAGATCGTAGAACTGGTAGCCGGCAATTTGAGTATTGATTTTTTCGACCTGTATTCTTTTGTTTCGTTTTCCTGCGAGGCAAATCAACTGATCGATGGAAACCGCTGTCTCGCCTGACCTGGAGACATCAAACCATTTCCCGGATTGATTGTTATGCGCACCTTGTTCAAAGGAAAGAGAAGGATTATCCCAGAGTTTTGCCTGCACTACGGCTGCTTCGGCTTCATTCACGCGGTACCGCGATGCAAGCAATTCAAAGTTCTTTTCCAAAAAAAATTTTTCTGCATCCGGAAGAGTGATTCGTACGGTATCCCTCAGAAAGTCCCGTTGTGCAAAGGCATCCTGGTTGTGCAGGAAAACCTGGCAGGTCATCAAAAGAAAAAAAATCTTCCGGCTCATGAGCATCATAGATGTCAGCAAACATACCGGCCCGGCATTAAAAGGAAATTAGAGAGAGATTAAAACCAGATTAAAATCAAAAAAATATTATTCAGTATGCGGGAATAAAATATGTACCGTCGTTCCATCTCCTGGTTTTGATTCGATCTGAATACTGAAATGATGTAGTCTCATGATCTTGTCAACCAAAGCAAGTCCGAGCCCATGCCCGGAAAAATTCCTCGCATCGCCGGACCTGTAGAACGGCTGGAAGACCTTGTTCAACTCATCCTCCGGAATTCCGATTCCTTTATCCGTAATCCGTATTTCGACGGCATCATTCAGAAAATGTAAGGAGCAATGAACCGGCTGGTATTTTGAAAATTTCAAAGCGTTTTGAAAAAGGTTTGAAAATGCAATGCTGAGCAAAGGCTTGTTTCCTTTGATGATGAGTTGGGAAGATTCATCTGGAAGATCAGCATAATTAAAAATGATCTTCGCATCCGGTTCCTTCAATGTAATTTCTTTCACCATTTCCACCATGAATTCATCCACGCGGATGTCTTCATACTGAATTTCCGATTGGTTGAAACCGATCTGTGCAATGTTCAGCAAACCGGTGGTGAGTTCATTCATTTGTTCAGCATCGTTGAGCACCGACAAAAGAGCTTCTTTGTATTCTTCGTTCGTTCGGGAACGGGAAAGAAAAACTTCCAGTTCCCCGATGATGGATGTGAGCGGCGTACGGAGTTCATGCGATGCATTGCTGACGAAAGTTTTTTGCATCTCAAAGGATTCTTCCAGCCGGCTCAGCATGGCATTGAATGTTGATGCGAGCTCAGCAATCTCATCCTTGTATTTGCCTTCATCCACGCGGAGATGCAGGTTGGATGCTGTGATGCGGTTTACCTGGCTAACTACCTTTGGAATGGATTCAAGTGATTTGCGGGAAAAAAATCTTCCCGCAAAATAAATGATGAACAATGCGATCAGGTAGGAAATGAACATCAGGATCAGTAATTCTTTTAGCCGCATGGCTCCTGCTCCATCTGCTGCCAACACAAAAATGACAAAGTCACCCTGGTTATCGAGGTAATACGTTCCGACCACCTGATTTTCCTGTTCTTTATAATAGACAACTTTTTCCTTCCTCACTTTATCCAGCAACTGGCTCGAAAAAAAAGATTTCGGGTTGTCGGCAATGAACTGGGTGTTGTTTTGAGAGTTAAAAATCTGGATGATCTCTCCCGGCAATTTTTTAAAATATTTCTGCTGAACCAGGTCATAACTGTTTTTACTTAACTCATCCTGCTCAAGAAAAATCTGCGCGGCGATGTCAGCTCTCTCTTTCAGCCGGTCGTAAAACTCGTTCCTGGTAATAAATTTCGTCACAAAATAAATGGACATCAACACCAGCAACAACAAGATGCCAACCAAACCTGTGAATTGAAGTGTCAGGCGATTCCTGATGGTCATTGTTCCGTTTGTTTTAACACGTAGCCCATTCCAATCACGGTATGAATCAATTTGTCAGGAAATTCTTTATCAATTTTATTGCGGAGGTAGTTCACATAGACATCAATCACATTGCTTCCTGAATCAAACTGCTGGTCCCACAACGTTTCAGCAATGTCCACGCGGCTCAATACTTTTCCTTTGTTCTTCAGAAACAATTCCAGCAGGGAAAATTCCCGCGCGGTGAGCCTGATCATTACCTCACCGCGTTTCACCATCTTCGTATCGAGGTTGGCTTCGAGGTCGGCAATTCTCAAAACCGTTTCGTTCAACGTGCTGTCTTTCCTCCGGTACAGCGCGTTCAGCCTTGCAATCAGTTCACGAAACTGGAACGGTTTCACGAGGTAATCGTCGGCACCGCTGTCGAGGCCGGTGACCTTGTCATCGGTTGTTCCGAGTGCAGTGAGCATCAGGATGGGTACCTGCCGGTTGTGTTTCCTGATCTCCCGGCATACTTCCATACCGTTGAGTTGCGGAAGAATCACATCAAGGATGATGACATCAAATTCCTGTTCGAAAGCCAGCTTCTTGCCGAACACACCATCGTATGCATGAACAACCTCATGGTTCAGTTCTTCCAGGCCTTTGCGGATAAAGGCGGCCACCTTGGGTTCGTCCTCAACCAATAAAATTTTCATCGGATTCTTTTTAAGGATTAAATGTACGGATGGCAACATGAATTTTAATTGAAGTCTTTTCCAATTTATTTTAGGTTCATCTAATTTAATTATTAGATTTGTATCAAATTTTGGAACCGCAAAGCCATGAATTCGTTCGCTGAAGAAAATTACCTGAAAGCCATCTTCAAACTTCTTGAAAAAGGAAACCGGAAGGTGTACACCAATGCCATCGCTGAAAAAGTAGATACAGCGCCGGCTTCCGTCACCGACATGCTGAAGAAGTTGTCGGCCAAAAAACTGATTCACTACGAAAAGTACCAGGGTGTTTCATTGACTCCAAACGGAAAAAAAACCGCCTTGCAGGTCATCCGCAAACACAGGCTGTGGGAATATTTTCTTGTTCAGAAACTAAAATTTAAATGGGATGAGGTGCATGACATCGCCGAACAACTGGAACACATCCATTCGGACATGCTGATTCAAAAACTGGATCGCTTCCTGAACTATCCGAAAGCCGATCCTCACGGTGATCCGATCCCGGATGAAAACGGCCGTATCGAAGTTCAGCAATCTGTTCCATTGTCTGAACTGAAGAGCGATCACAAAGCCATCATTACCGGCGTCATTGATCATTCGCCGTTGTTTCTCAAACACATTGAAAAGACCGGACTTTCATTGGGAAAAGAACTGCACATCAGGGAAAAGTTCAGCTACGACCTTTCTTGTCGCGTCAACATCAAACCGTCAAAAGCCATCATCCATATCAGTCATGATGTGGCAAAAAATATTTTAGTACGATTAAAAAAATAATGAGCACCATGAAGCATTCGAGTCATCCGGGAGCATCTCTTGGTGAAGTTCACTCTTCAGTGGAAACAACAGGAAAAGGCTGGAAAAGATTTCTTGCCTTCATGGGACCGGCGTATCTCATCAGTGTCGGTTACATGGATCCGGGGAACTGGGCGACTGATATCGCCGGCGGAAGCCAGTTTGGTTATGCGCTGATCTGGGTTTTGCTGATGTCGAACCTCATTGCCTTGCTGCTTCAGAGTTTAAGCGCCAGGCTTGGGATCGTCCGCGGCCGTGACCTGGCACAGGTTTCCCGTGAATCTTATTCCATGCCTGTCAACATTTCGCTTTATGTACTTGCTGAAATCGCCATCGCCGCCTGCGATCTTGCTGAAGTACTCGGAATGGCGATCGGGTTGAAACTGCTTTTTCAAATCCCATTGCTTTGGGGTGTATGTCTCACGGTACTCGATACCTTTCTTCTTCTCTTCCTCATCAATTTCGGAATGCGGAAAATGGAAGCCTTCATCCTTGCTTTAATCGCCATCATCGGTATTGCATTCCTGGCAGAAATGATTTTTGCCAAACCGGATCTCGCTGAAGTGGCCACCGGTTTCATTCCTTCTTTACCGGGCAGCACCGCATTGTACATTGCCATTGGCATCATCGGCGCAACGGTGATGCCTCATAACCTGTACCTGCATTCGTCGCTGGTACAGACAAGAAAATTTGAAAGGACACCGACAGAAATAAAAAAAGCCATCCGGTTTAACATACTCGATTCGACTATTGCCCTCAACCTTGCATTCTTTGTGAATGCAGCCATCCTCATTCTTGCAGCTTCGACTTTCTTTAAAAACGGAATGTTCCAGGTTTCAGAAATCCAGGATGCTCACCAGTTTCTTCAGCCGATTCTCGGAAGCAAGTGGGCTCCTGCATTTTTTGCCATTGCGTTGATCGCCGCCGGACAAAGTTCCACACTCACCGGAACGCTTGCCGGGCAGATTGTCATGGAAGGTTACCTGAACTTCCGGATGGCCCCGTGGCTGCGAAGGCTCATCACCAGGCTCATCGCCATCATCCCTGCACTCATCGCCATTGCCTACTTCGGAGAACATGCAACGGGAAGATTACTCATCCTTTCGCAAGTCATCCTGAGCCTTCAGCTTGGGTTTGCCGTGATTCCGCTGATCCATTTTGTGAGTGATAAAAAGAAGATGAACGAATTCGTCATTCCGCTGTATGTAAAAATTCTTTCATGGCTTTGTGCTGCCCTTATCATTACGCTGAATGCCCGGTTGATTTTTATGCAGATTGTTCAATGGCTGAACGAACTTCCCAACCCAATCATCATTTGGCTGACGGTGATCCCGGTATCGATCGCTGCTGCCGTGTTGCTTCTTTATATTACCTTTAAACCATTATTCGGCAGCATGAAAATTTTACAGCCACGGTTACCGCATGCTGCTGCTCATCACCTCGAAGGATTGGAAATCAAACCCTATAAACGGATTGCTGTCACTCTTGATTTCTCAGTCATGGATAAGGAAACCATCAGCAATGCCATCTCGCAGGGCGGAAAACATGCCGACTACATGCTGATCCACATCGTGGAATCTGCAGGAGCGCTGATGATGGGCAGCGACATCTCCGACTTTGAAACCGGCTCCGATAAAAAAAACCTGGAGTTGTATATCAAAGACCTGAAATCAAAAGGATATCACTGCGAACTGAAAATCGGTTACGGAAATCCGAAGAAAGCAATTCCTGAAATTGTGAACGGGTATCGTGCCGATCTGCTGGTGATGGGAGCTCACGGGCACCGCGGACTAAAGGATTTGATTTTCGGAACCACTGTGGATGCTGTGCGGCATAAAGTGAAAATTCCTGTTTTGATTGTACGATAATTTTTACCGATGAAAAAACTGCTTTTCCGATTCAACCATTTACTTTTTAGAAACAGGAACACAACAATTACTTTTGAAAACTTTTCAATCATTCCATGAGCCAGGCCATCGTCATCAAAAATAAAAAAGCGGCATTTGAATATCATTTCATCCAGACGTTTACGGCCGGCATCATGTTAACGGGAACGGAAGTGAAATCCATTCGTGAGGGCAAAGCAAACCTCGTGGATTCGTATTGTCTTTTTATTGACGATGAACTTTATGTAAAAAACATGCATGTCTCAGAATACAAGCAAGGTTCTTACAACAACCATGAACCGAAACGCCAGAGGAAATTACTGATCACCAAAACGGAGAAAAGAAAAATTCAATCGAAGCTGAAAGAAAAAGGAACGACGCTGGTTCCCATCCAGCTTTTTTTCAACGAGCGCAGCTATGCCAAACTGGAAGTAGCCATTGCCAAAGGGAAAAAACTTTACGACAAACGGGAGAGCATCAAGGAAAAAGATGTGAAACGCCAGATGCAGCGCGTCGATTGATTAATGAGACTATGATTTCAGATGCCGACGAAGGAGGCGAATTGAAATCATAAAGTCGAATTAATCCCGATAGCGAAGCGTATCGGGATCTGGTCAATACCCCGCAACTCAGGCAAGGGGTTGTTCATTCAACAGTGGTTTACGGAATGTCCAGCACTTTATGCGTCTGCAGTGATATCGTCCACTGCGGATGTTGCTTTACATAGTCAATGATCGCTGGCATCACTTTTTTAAACACACTATATTCCGGCTGAAGAAAAAGTTGGCAGGATGATTTTACTTTCAGCCTGTGTTTTTCAGCCCATTCAAAATCACTTTTGTTATAGACGATTACTTTCAGTTCATCGGCTTTGGATAAAACTTCGTCGAGCGGCTTCTTAAATTTTTTCGGTGAAACACAAATCCAATCCCATGAACCGGTAAGCGAATATGCACCCGATGTTTCAAGAAATAGTTCAATGGAATTCTTTCTGAATAGTTTGGTGAGTTCCTTTAAGTCATACATCAACGGTTCTCCGCCGGTAATGACCACGCGTTCAGCGTTTGTTTTTTTGACGAGCTTCAGCAAATCAATCGCTGACATCAGAGGGTATTTTGTTCCGTCCCAGCTCTCTTTCACATCGCACCATACACAGCCGACATCACAGCCTCCGAGACGAATAAAATAACAAGCCTTCCCGGTATTATACCCTTCTCCCTGAATGGTATAATAATGTTCCATCAGGGGGAGTTTTTCGGAAGTGCTTTTTATTCTTTGGGGTGATGGTGACAATGAGTTGTTGTATTAATTGGGTGTGGAGACGAAGAGACAATTAGACGATTAGACCATAAGACGATGGGACGATCAGGCAATCAGACGAAAGGTGCTTTCAAAAATCAATTTCTTTTTTGGCGGCCGTCAAAGTATTTTTCATCAATCCGACGATGGTCATCAATCCTACTCCTCCCGGAACCGGCGTGATGTAACTGCACTTTGAAGCTACGTGATCGAAATCAACATCACCGGAAATTTTAAACCCGCTTTTTGTTTCTTTGGAAGGAACACGGGTAATTCCGACATCAATCACCACGGCGCCTTCTTTCACCATGTCTTCTTTTACAAATCCCGGGCTGCCAAGAGCTGCGATTAATAGATCAGCCTGCCGCGTAATTTCTTCCAGGTTCGAAGTCTTGCTGTGACAAACAGTGACCGTACAATTTCCCGGGTAGTTATTTCTTGCCATCAGGATACTCACCGGCATGCCGACGATGTTGCTTCTTCCAAGTACGACACAATGCTTTCCACTGGTTTCAATCCTGTAACGTTCCAGCATCATCATGATTCCAAAAGGTGTTGCGGGAATGTAACAGGGAAGATTCTGCATCATCCTTCCGACATTTACCGGGTGAAAACCATCCACATCTTTTTGCGGCAAAATGGTTTCTGTTACTTTTTGAACGTTGATGTGTTTGGGTAACGGCAGTTGAACGATCAATCCATCAATTGCAGGATCGAGGTTGATCTCGATTATTTTTTTGAGCAATTCCTTTTCGGAAACCGATTCATCAAACCGGATCACGGAAGAAATGAACCCAACTTCTCCGCAGCTTTTTGCTTTGCTTGCCACATACGTTTCAGAAGCGCCGTTGCTGCCAACAAGAATGGCTGCAAGATGAGGCGCTCTTTTCCCCGACTCCAGCAACCGTTTTGTTTCAGAAGCCAACTCCGATTTTATTTCCGCTGAAAGTTTTTTTCCGTCAAGTAAGATCATACTTTTTTTTGATTAGCTGATGTGTTAATTTGCTGATGTGATAATTAAATAAGAATTGCCGCCCAACAAAAACAAATGGCGGCAATTTTAATGTCAGCGGTAGCACTACTCTACATTCGGAGTTCGTCACTTTGATTTTTGCAAGCGAGGTTGTTTGAAATACGCCATCATCTGTTGAGCATTCATTCCTGCGATCTCCAATGAAATCTTATCGCGAATTTTGCGCATTTCCTTAACAGCATCATACTTCTTAACTGATTTTTTTTCCTTCGTTTTCATTATACTATTTCTTTAGGTGAACGAATTTCTAATGTTGGATAACCGAGTTTAATATTTACAGAATTGTAACCTCTGATTCGGTAAATATTTACAATGTGTTTAAAATTCCAACTTACAAGAATGTCAACTCGGTGAATTGTAGCAAGTGCAATGTGAAGGCAGTCGTCAATATGAGTATCACCAACAACTTTTTCCTTGACATAAGTTTCTGCAAGAGCGATAGCATCAGGAGAGAGTTCAATAAATTCAACACACTCTTTTGGTAAAGAAGAATAAAACTCACGAACTTCCTTTTTGGCTTTCATAATTTCTCTTTCAGTAACATTGGAAATAACCGCTTTGATTCGTTCAAGTTTTACCTTCTCCATCAAAATGGACGAATGTTCCTCAAACTCAGCGTCAAAAACTCCACCAATAACTGAAGTGTCAAAGTAAAATCGCTGTATCATAGCTAAAATTTCTCGTCAAATTTAAGAAAAATAGTTTAGTCATGTTTACCAATCAGAACCACACAGTTCCAAACTTGCAGGTCGCCAAAACATTACCGCTAGCATTGTATTATCTGCCATTTCATCATCACAACAATATCAACTAATCGGCTAATCAGCACATCAACCAATCACTTCCTCATTCCCGGCATTTGCCTCATCATGTTTTTCATCTGGTCTTTGTTGCTGAACATCCGCATCATCTTGCGCATCTCATCGAACTGTTTCAACAGCTTGTTCACTTCCTGGATGTTGGTACCGCTTCCTTTCGCAATGCGTTGTCGCCTGTTACCGCTGATCAGTTGCGGGTTTTCACGTTCTTCAACAGTCATGGAATGAATGATGGCTTCAATGTGTTTGAACGAATCGTTGCTGACATCAATGTCTTTGATGGCCTTTCCAACACCGGGAATCATTCCGACAAGATCCTTCATATTCCCCATCTTCTTGATCTGCTGAATCTGCTGGAGAAAATCGTCGAAGTTAAACTGGTTCTTCGCAATCTTTTTCGAAAGTTTGGCCGCTTCAACAGAGTCAAATTGTTCCTGTGCTTTTTCAACGAGCGAAACAATATCACCCATCCCAAGAATCCGGTCGGCCATCCGTTCAGGATAAAAGACATCAAGCGCATCCAGTTTCTCCCCTGTGCCGATAAACTTAATGGGTTTCTGAACCACTGATTTGATCGACAATGCAGCACCGCCACGTGTATCTCCATCCAGCTTCGTCAGCACCACGCCGTCAAAATTCAAACGGTCATTAAAGGCTTTCGCCGTGTTCACGGCATCCTGTCCCGTCATCGCATCCACGACAAAAAGAATTTCATTCGGGTTGATTGCATTTTTAATCGCAGCAATCTCATTCATCATCATTTCATCAATCGCGAGGCGACCGGCAGTATCGATGATGACGACATTCCTGTTATTTTCCTTTGCGTAAGCAATTCCTTTCTTTGCAATGTCAACAGGATTGGTATTTCCTTCATCGGTAAAAACTGGAACGTCAATCTGCTCGCCGAGTACTTTCAACTGTTCGATTGCTGCCGGACGATATACGTCGCATGCCACCAGCAGCGGATGTTTCTGTCGTTTCAATTTTAAAAAGTTAGCCAGTTTCCCGGACAGAGTCGTCTTACCAGAACCCTGCAAACCCGACATCAGGATAATCGTCGGGTTGCCTTTCAAATCCAGTTCTGCTTTCTGTCCGCCCATCAATTGAGCCAACTCATCATGAGCAATTTTGATCATGAGCTGACCCGGAGAAACAGCCGTCAATACATTCTGACCAAGTGCTTTTTCTTTGACGGTATCTGTAAATTGCTTGGCGACTTTATAGTTTACGTCGGCATCCAGCAAAGCTTTACGCACTTCCTTCAATGTTTCTGCAACATTGATTTCCGTTATTCTGCCTTGTCCTTTTAATACCTTAAAGGCACGGTCGAGTTTATCACTCAGGTTCTCAAACATGGAAATATTTTCTGTTAAAATTGATTTTGACTAAATCCAGGATGCAAAAGTATTAATTTCGCCGAATGATCAGACTCTTTGCCATGAGAACTTCGCTTCTTCCGTTGATTTATTTCCTCCTTCTTTCCTCTTGTTTTACCATCCAACCGGTTGAATACAAAAAAGCGGAACATTTTACTTTTACGAATAATGACCAGGCAGTAGAAATGACCTTTGATCTGAACATGTCGAACCCGAACCACTGGAGCCTGAGGCTGGCCGATGTTCAGGCTGATGTTTTCATCGACGGACAGCTTCTTACCAAAGCCAATATGACTTCGACAACCCGGTTGAAAAAAAACAGTGACTTTACTTTACCCGTCCTGGCGAAATCTTCTGTGAATGACCTGGTGAATCTATCATCCATCGGGATCGGACTTTTACTTGGCAATCAAACGGCAACGGCCACCATCAAAGGAAACATGACGCTGAAAAAATTCATCTTCCGTAAAAAAATCCTATTCGAGTACCAGGAAAAAATAGACAGCAAATCGCTGCAGTCGCTGTTCTGACGAAAAGAAAAAAATTTAGTCTGACATTCCGTTTGCTGAATGGAGAGTCCTAAAAAATCAGGCTTCAATTTTCAGCCCGTCGTAAGCGCAACGGATAAACGATGGAAGTTCGTTGTCAATTTCAGAATGTTTGCCGAGTTGGTGACTGATGTGAATGAGAAAAGCTCTTTCCGGTGAAAGTTCCTTTAGGAGATCCACGGCTTCATCCAGCGTAAAATGCGAAACATGTTTTTCCCTTCTCAACGCATTCAGCACAATCACTTTTGATCCTTTGATCTTTTCCTTTTCTTCTTCAGAAATAAAATTGGCATCGGTGATGTAAGTGAAATCGCCTACGCGAAATCCGAGAACAGGAAGATTGTAATGAAGCACTTCCACGGGAGTAAAAACGGTCCCGTTTACTTCAAAAGGAACGGCGTGAATGGTGTGCATTTTGATTTTTGGAATTCCGGGATAATCAACTCCGGAAAAAATATAGGCGAACTCACGTTTCAGTGCCACCTGTACACGGTCGGTGGCATACACATCCATCTCTTTTCCGCTGATGTAATTAAAGGCACGTACATCATCGAGCCCGGCGATGTGGTCTTTATGTTCATGAGTGAAGATGACGGCATCCAGGTTTTTCACTTTTTCCCGAAGCATCTGCTGACGAAAGTCAGGCCCGGAATCAACTACGAACGTATTTCCGTTCGCCTCGACCAGGATGGAAGAACGAAGACGTTTGTCTCTCTGATCACCTGAAAGGCATACCTCACAGCCGCAGGCAATCAATGGAACTCCCTGTGACGTTCCCGTACCAAGAAAAGTAATTTTCAAATGCTGATCTCCGTTTGTTTCAATTCATGAAAAAACTTCCGGCTCTTCTCATCGAGCAACGATTCATCAATGGTCATCTTTGGCAGCGATTCCACCAGGAATGCTACCTTTGTCTCTACGGGGGAAAATTTATTCAACACAATGATTTTTGACGTTTCAATCAGGCAGCTTCCTGATTTAAAATTGCCTTTTTCATTGCGGATGGAATACCCGGCCTGGGTGAGCAGTTCATCCAGTTTATCGAGTGTATGTTGCGTGAGTTTAATCATATCGAAGGCAAATATAAGTTTTTCCCGGCTCATGAAGACTTTTGTCATTTGCTAAATCAATCCTTATTGTTTTATTTGCGCGGTTTTTAATCAATCTCTTAAAACGCCTTTCATTGCTATGAAAATTGCCGTACCAAAAGAAACAAAAGAACGCGAGAAACGTGTTGCGCTCACCCCGGATGTGATCCGTTCGCTCGTTAAATCGGGATTTGAATGCCTGGTGGAAAAAGATGCCGGGCTCAGTTCATTTTTTGATGATCAATCCTATATCAGTGCCGGAGCGAAAATAATTACCGACCGACAGTCACTTTACGCCGATGCTGATGTCGTTCTGAAAGTGAACCCTCCCGTTCCTTCTGAAATCAGTTTCATGAAACAGGGATCTGTCCTGATCTCTTTTATGTTTGCAGCTTCCAACCCTGAATTAGCTGAAGCCTGTGCCAAACAAGGCATCAGCAGCTTTTCCGTGGATGCAATTCCAAGAATTTCAAGAGCACAGAAAATGGATGCACTTAGCTCACAGGCAAATCTTGCCGGTTATAAATCGGTGATCGTCGGTGCCAATGCATTGGGTAAGATATTTCCATTGCTGATGACTGCTGCCGGAACAATCAAACCTTCAAGGGTGGTGATCATGGGAGCCGGGGTTGCGGGATTACAAGCCATTGCCACTGCAAAACGCCTCGGTGCCATCGTGGAAGTTTCTGACATACGCCCGGAAACAAAAGAACAGGTTGAATCGCTCGGGGGGAAATTTATTGAACTGGAAGGCGATGCTTCCATCAAACTGGAAGGCGGTTATGTAAAAAATGTTTCCGATGATTTCCTGAAGAAACAACAGGAACTGATTTCCAAACATGTTGCTGAAGCCGACCTCGTGATTACCACGGCGTTGATCCCGGGTAAGAAAGCTCCCGTGCTGATTACGGAAGACATGGTAAAAAGAATGCGCATGGGTTCCGTGATTGTTGACATGGCCGTTGAACAAGGCGGAAATTGCACGTTGAGCGAAGTCAATAAGAACGTGGTGAAATACGGTGTCACCATCATCGGCGAAGCCAACCTTCCAAGCCTGATGTCCTTAAATGCGAGTGAACTTTACGCCAAAAATATTTCAACATTTTTATTGCACCTCGCAACCAAAGACGGGTTCAAATGGGAAATGGAAGAAGAAATTACCAAAGGATCACTCATCACCCACCAGGGGAAGATTGTCCATCCAAGTGTTCCTAAACCTGTTGTTGCCTAACCTTATTTTAATTCTATTCTATGTCTGAAAACCACATCCAAAGCTGGACGGATACCTTTACAAAAACGATTTTATCGGCATCCTTAAAAGATGTAGAAAATCATGTGGATGAATTCCTTCTTATTAAAATAAAAGGATCCTTGCAACAATTGAAGGACTATGGTGAAAAGATCAACGACTCAGCAAACCAGAGAGAATTTTATGACTGCCTGCGCCTGTTTACACAGGAAGCCAAACAATGTTTGTATTGGTACGAACGTTCGCTTGAATATGAATTGGTGGACCTGAGTAATTCCAAACTGATCATCGAACAATCGAAGGCCATGATCAATGTTTTAGAAAGTGTAATCAATGTAATTAATCACCAGGGTTTAATAAACTGAACAAACTATGAATGATATTATCAATTTTCTCGGTGTTCACATCGAAATGGTTTACATCCTCATCTTCTCCATCTTTGTAGGTGTGGAAGTAATCGGCAAGGTTCCGTCGGTGTTGCATACTCCTTTAATGTCAGGAGCCAATGCCATCCACGGAGTCGTGATCGTCGGCTCCATCATCGTGATGCTGAATGCAGAAACCAACAACATCCTCCTGCTCAGCCTGGGCTTCCTCGCTGTGATTCTGGGTACGCTCAATGTAGTCGGTGGATTTGTGGTGACGGACAGGATGCTTGAAATGTTTAAAAAGAAAAAATGATTCGCTGATTGGCTCATTCACAAATTCACACGAACAGCTCAATCTGCATGATTCTATTACAAGGTTCACACTAAAAAAATCTAAATACATTTTTAAAATCAGCTCATTCGCAAATCAACAAATCAGCACATTCCAATGACGAACAAATACATTCTTGATATCATTTACCTCATTGCTTCCGTCACCTTTATCATGGGTTTGAAATTACTCAGCAGTCCGCAAACGGCACGAAGAGGAAACCTCTGGGCGGCGTTCGGAATGACGCTTGCCATCATCGGAACCATTGCGTTTCACGTAGGAGAAGTGAAGTCCATCATTTATGTATTGATCGGAACAGCTATTTTGATTGGCAGCATCACCGGTTGGTTTGCCGCCAAAAAAGTAAAGATGACAGCCATGCCGGAAATGGTTTCACTCTTCAACGGAATGGGCGGAGCCTGTGCTGCATTGATTTCTCTTCTTGAGTTTCACCATAATGTAGGCAATTCATCCCGCATCGGAGTCATCATGGCGGGAATGATCATCGGAAGCGTTTCCTTTTCAGGAAGCATCATCGCCTTCATGAAACTGAACGGCACCTTGAAAAAATCAATACGACTTCCAAAGTACAACATTCTCAATACGCTCATGCTTCTTTTCGTTTCCGGGATGGGTGTTTACATTACAATGAGCGGAACCGACAGCATGTCGATTGTCTTCTTCACGTTTGCACTTGCACTTTTATACGGAGTGATGTTCGTGGTTCCGATCGGCGGAGCGGATATGCCGGTGGTAATTTCCCTGCTGAACTCGTTCACCGGTCTGGCTGCAGCTTTCGGAGGATTTTTATATGACAACCAGGTCATGCTCACGGGTGGTATCCTCGTTGGATCAGCCGGAACACTGTTGACCCTGGTGATGTGCAAAGCGATGAACCGTCCGTTGTACAATGTTATTTTCGGAGCCTTCGGTGAAGGTGCTGCTGTTGCAGGCGGCGATAAAACAAAAGGCACTATTAAAGACATCACCATCAGCGATGCTGCCGTGCTGATGAACTATTCAAAAAATTTAATCATTGTTCCGGGCTACGGACTTGCCGTTGCGCAAGCTCAGCATACGATTCATGAACTGGAAAAACTTTTGGAAGAACGCGGCGTGAAAGTTAAGTACGCCATTCACCCGGTTGCAGGAAGAATGCCCGGCCACATGAATGTGTTGCTTGCAGAAAGCAGTGTGGATTACAGCAAACTGGTGGAGATGGAAGAAATAAATCCTGAATTTGCCAATACGGATGTGGTACTCGTGGTTGGTGCAAACGACGTGGTGAATCCTGCCGCCAAAACGGATCCTTCCTCCCCTATTTACGGAATGCCGATTCTCGAAGTGGAAAATGCCCATCACATCATCATCAACAAACGAAGCATGAATGCAGGGTATGCCGGCATCGACAACGAACTTTTTTACAATAAAAAAACGAGCATGCTTTTCGGAGATGCAAAAGATGCATTGACTAAATTAATCACCGAACTGAAAACGATGAATTGATTTTTCATCGGCGGGATTAGAAGCCACAAGGGAATATTAAGCCGTCATCTGCGAAACGATGTCGCTGGGTTCGCCCGAACCAGCCAGGCCTTTTGCAATCACTTTAAAATAGTAACGCTTGCCGGAAGCGAGTCCGTTCACCATGAGTTTGCGTGTTGACAATACATCTACCTGCTTCCAGCTTTCGGCCACATCAGGAGTTTCTGTCATGTACACCAGGTAAATTCTTGCATACTTATCACTTTTCCAGGTAAGGAAAATAGTGCCGGTCATGTTGGTAAAATTGGCAACCATCTTTGACACCGCCGAAGGTGCTTTTGCTTTCTCGCGCTGCTTGTGCACATCAAATCCTGCCGACTGAATAATACTTTTTGAATTGGCCGGATCAACATTGGCTTTTGTTTGCACGTACCGGGCAACTTCGCCGAGAACTGTTGCAAATACCATGGCTTGTTCCTGTGCAATGGCAATGCGGGCATAGCTGCCGGTATCTGCCCCTGCATTTGCATCCTGCAGTTTATCTGTAGCCGATTTGAGAGTAGCAAGCATGGTTGCCGTTTCAGCAGGCGGAAAGTTCGGATTGCCCGTCATGCTGCTCAGAACAAAATATCCTTTATCCGGTTGTGTAATTCTTGGCATGGTGTACAGCGCTACTTTCACGAAATGTTTTTTCATCG
>JAPLDA010000037.1 GCA_026391945.1 Bacteroidota bacterium
GCAAAAAAAATGAATGACGGAGTGATTCCTTTGGAGAAACAGGATTCAAACATGTTGCGTTCCTTTGCAGAAGCAGATTGTTTAATTTATCTTCCATCAGAAATTCGCGAAGCATCCGAAGGAGAGACTGTTGAAGTACATACCTTGCCATTTCAAAATTGAGAAAATTTACTAATGAAAATATTGTTATTCGGAGTTCTTGCGGAAGTGGTTGGGAAAACAGAAATTGAAAAAAAATCTGTTGATCTGATCTCATTGAAAAAAGATCTTCTCCATGAATTTCCAGCTCTTGATCGGTACCGGTACCAGGTTGCCGTGAATCACGAAAGAACAACAGGAAATGTTTTGCTGACTGACGATGATGAAATTGCACTGCTGCCGCCCTTTGCAGGAGGATGAATATGCTCGACAAAAAAGAAATACTACGATACAGCAAACAACTGCTTCTTCCTGAAATCGGAATGAAAGGACAGGAGAAATTAAAACAGACGCGGGTGCTGGTGGTTGGCGCCGGCGGACTCGGTTGTCCTGTACTGCAATACCTCGCAGCGGCAGGAACCGGAACCATCGGCATGGTGGATTTTGATTTGATCGATGAAACGAATTTGCAGCGACAGGTATTGTATTCGACCGATGATGTTGGTAAATCAAAGGCGATTATTGCCGGAGAAAAAATTTCTTCGCTCAATCCATTCATTAAGATTGATGTCTTCAACAAAAAACTGGATGCAACCAATGCCGTTGAAATCATTTCGGATTATGATTGGGTGGTTGACTGCACCGACAATTTTGAATCGCGCTATCTCATCAACGATGCCTGTGTTCTCCTGGGAAAAACAGTTATCTATGCCGGCATACATAAGTTCGAAGCACAGGTTTCCGTTTTCAACCTGTTGCTTCCGGATGGAAAACGCGGGCCAACGTATCGCTGTGCATTTCCCGAAATGCATTCCGGTGAAGTCATTGAGAATTGTTCATTGACCGGAGTCATTGGAACATTGCCCGGTATAGCGGGTATGTTGCAGGCGAATGAAGTGATCAAATTAATTACAGGCATCGGCGAAACCTGTTCCGGAAAAATTCTGTTGTTCAATGCGCTCACGTTAAAAGTCACAGAAATAAAAATTACCCGGGATGAAAATTCCTGGATTGATTTTCCAATGTCTATTGATGAATTGAAAAACAAAACTTACATACAAAGAAAAGAAGGAATAGGAACCTGACCATGTTGGCTGAAACAAAAAAGAAAAAATCATTTTTTATTGCCGGTGCCATCACTCCGCAGATGATTGCTGAGAGTATCCATAAGCACAGCACGAAAAAGAATATCGGCGCACACCAAATTTTTCTCGGGCAGGTGCGTGCCGATGTGATCGAAGGAAAAACCGTTTCCGCCATCGACTATTCCGTTTATGCTGACATGGCTGAAAAAGAAATCGAAAAACTCAGGGAAGAAATCATTGTGAAACACCACCTTACCTGCGCTCATGTTTTGCACAGCACAGGAAAAATTAAAGCGGGAGAAATTTGTCTGTTTGTCTTTGTCTCTTCACCGCACCGTGAAGCGGCAACAGGGGCTTGCATAGAAATGGTTGATGCCATTAAAAAAAATGTTCCTGTTTTTGGAAAAGAAATTTTTGAAGATGAAAGTTATCAATGGAAGGAAAATAAAACCTGATTTATGAATGACATCACTTTAAAGATAAGCACACTCCGCATCGCTGTTGCACAGGCCGTTGTCCGCGTCAGCAAAAAAGAAACCATCGAAGCTGTTCGAAACAAAACCGTTCCCAAGGGCGACGTCTTTGCAATGGCGAAAGCAGCCGGTTTGCTTGCCGTAAAAAAAACCAGCGACGTCATTCCCGATTGCCACCCGATGCCGGTTGAATCGGTTTCCATTCTCTCTGAATTAAACGGACAAGAGATCAGGATCGTCGTGGAGGTGAAAACGATTTACAAAACCGGTGTTGAAGTGGAAGCCATGCACGGGGCGGCTGTGGCGGCTCTCACGATGTACGACATGCTGAAGCCGCTCGACAAAGGAGTTGAAATTCATTCGGTAAAACTGGTTGAAAAGAAAGGCGGCAAATCGGATTATGCTGACTTGTTCTCTTCCACTTTGTCTGCAGCCGTCATCGTTTGTTCCGATTCCATTTCATCGGGAACAAAAGAAGACCGTTCCGGAAAAATCATCATGGAAAAACTGAAAGAGTGTAACGTAAAGGTTGCCGAGTACTGCGTGATTCCAGATGATTCAAAAAAAATTCTTGAAAAAGCGGAGTGGCATTCAAAGAATAAAACGGATATCATTATTTTTTCCGGCGGCACCGGACTTTCTTCCCGCGACGTTACGCCGGACACGATTGTTCCATGGCTCGATAAAGAGATTCCCGGCATCATGGAAGCAGCGAGAAACTACAGCCAGCAACGCATGCCCTACTCCATGCTGTCGCGCGGCATTGCAGGAATGAAAAATAAATCGTTGGTTCTTACTTTACCCGGATCGGGCCGCGCAGCGAAGGAATATATGAATGCTCTTTTTCCATTCGTGCTGCACTCCTTTAAAATACTTGCCGACGAAGGGCATTCGTGATTGAGTTCCTGAATTCTATTTCGCGTACGGACGTCCTTTGGTAGTGTTCCTTGCGCTTGCGTTTCTCAAATGAGAATTCGCGGGAGAAACTAATTGGTAAGTCCGGTTTAAAGCCTCCTGCGATATTTTGAAATACCCGGAAAGGGTTCTGATCATTTCTTTCGACAATCCTTTCTTGTAATTTAAAATGTCAGAAACCAATCCTTTGCTCACCTGTAAAATTTCAACTAAATCTTTTGCCTTCAACTGGTGATCTTCCATCAGCGACCACAGCAACTCAACAGGATCGAGATCTTCAAAAGTATGGTGCTCTTTGTCCCATTTCCCGACCAGGAGTGTGAGAAGTTCTATTTCCTCTTTTACCGTTTTATTCTTTGCTTTATTCTCCAGCAAACCTTCCAGTGTTTTACAGTACCCGTTGTACTGGCTTTTTGATTTGATGATTTTATATTTTAAGGTTGCCATCTTGTTAGATATTTTCAGTAGTTGTTTACCGTGTATTGTTTATTGCCGTTACAGATTTCATCGTACTCAGCATGGGTTCCGATCCAACATACAAACAAATGCACCTGTTTGTCTCCGAATGCATATTTGCATATCATCCTGTAATGGTTTCCTCCGATGTTAAACACGACTCTGTCGCAGCCTCCTCCTAATAAATCTGCAGAACCAAATGTGTGTTCAATATCCGAGGGTCGATTCCAGTCAGCATACTTCATTTTGTTGAACCATTCTGCCAAAGAGCGTTTGCTTCCTGAATGATCTGAAGCATATTCTTCAATGGTCTGTTTTTTAATCAGGTGGATTTTCATTCAAAGATAGGTTAAAAAATATTTCAAAGTTCACCAAATGTGAACTTTTATGACAAAAATTTTATCATCCCTTTATCCCGGGCGGTCAATACAGTTAAACAAAGGGTAAAAATAAAAAAAATGCGCTACCCATTCAGTCAGGTCGGAAAACCTGACTGCGCAGGAAAAGGTGATGTTCCCTTTTGAAAAACACAATACGCCTTTGGTAGATGGAATTATTATGGAAAATTGTTTTTCAGAATACATGCATTTTGTATGAGTGAAATGTCATCCCTTCGGGATTTGCTACTCTTTGTTTATTTTTCTTCAATAATCATATCATGCCTTCGGCATTAAAGCGCGTTTCTTGTGGTGTCCCGTTTTCCAACCTGA
>JAPLDA010000075.1 GCA_026391945.1 Bacteroidota bacterium
ACATCTTTCAACTTCACAATCCAGTTATCGTAGTAACCAGAGACGTGGCCTGTAAAATCACCGCTGTTGGAATTGCTGAAACCGCCCACTACAACACTTCCATCACTTGAACTACAAACAGCAGCACCAAAATCCTGGTTCGAACCGCCCAATGTTTTTTTCCAAATCAACTTTCCGGCAGCATCCGTTTTCATAATCCACATATCACCATTGCCGTGCAAGCCATAGGCTGCATCATTACCACCTGTTGAATAAGCTGTTTCACCGGCTGCCACAAACCCACCGTCAGGCATGCTGCGCAATGAATGAAGTTCGCCGTTTCCGTATTTTTTATGCCACACAAAATTTCCGTTGTCATCCAGTTTCTGAATCCAATAACAATCCATATAGTTAATTTCGAAACCGGCCAGGTCACCATCTGTTGAACCGGAGGTGGCACCAACAATAAATCCGCCTCCCGGCAAACTTTCAATGGATGAAACTCTGTCATATGACGATCCTCCATAAATTTTTGTCCATTGTGTATTTCCTGAAGCATCCAGTTTAATAATAATTTCATCCGAATAGCCTCCATGATTTCCGGTACCGATTCCGTCGGATGAACCTGTATTTCCGGCAACTATATATCCCCCGTCAGGAGTCACATCAACAGCCACTCCTTCGTCGCGACCGCTGCCTGCAAAAGTTCTTTCCCATTCCATGTTCCCCGCTGAGTCAGTTTTAATCACCCAAATATCAATGGTAGCAAGGTTGTCGGAAAACACGCCTGACTTGAAACCGGCCACAATAAAACCATGGTCGGGGCATTGTTTTATTGCCTCGGCTCTTTCATAAAAATTACTCAATCCATAAAGCTGGTACCACAGGATGTTAAATTGCTGATCTACTTTAATAATACCAAGATCACTGATTCCGCCCATATCCCCGGCAAGTATATAATTCCCATCGCTTGTCTGCTGAAGCGCAAAGATTTCTGTCGTCGGAGGCAACTCTAAAGTTCCAGGCTGTGTATGCAACGCTACGCTGCCATTGGAGTTTAACTTTGCCAGCCAGGAATAGCCACCGGCAATATAACCACCGTCGGTCGTTTGTTGTATGGCCTGAATCCGTCCCCAGGCATCGGTAGCCCGAAAGGGAGTCTTCCACTCCACTCCATTTGTAATTCCATTACCGAGATAAGAAACGGTTACGGCCGGTGGAGACGATGAACATCCTGTATTTCCATCCACTACAACGGAATAGTTTCCTGATGCAGTTGCAACGATGGATTGCGCAGATGAACCATTACTCCACAAATAAGATGAACTGGCGGGAGCTGTGAGCGTTACCGTACCGCCGTTACAAAAAGAAAGTGGTCCCGAAGCACTGATTGTACCGGTACTCAATGAATGTATCTCAATATAACCAGCTGAATAACTTTTATAAAACGGATCGGTGGATGCGATTCTGATTGTATAATGCGGGCTTGCCAGAAGGCCCTGCGGAATGGTCACACTCACACTGCCCGAGGTTGTGGATGAAACAGAACCGATTACTGTCGAGGGGCCCATGCACCCGGAACTGTCACTCAATTCAATGGAAAAAATATTACCATTGTTGAATCCCGAAGCAGTATAAGGAATGTCAAACGTATTGCCCGGGCAAAACGGAGATGAAAAAACAAGGCTGCCTAAATTAAAATCAGTATTGCATTTCCATACAGCATCGGTTGATGAACCGGTGGCGACAACAATTGAATTACCAGTTGTAAAAGCAGCCATGCTATTAATCTCATTACTCGGACGAGAGTAAATATAGGTATCCACTTCCTTCCATGAATCAGTTCCTAAATCGTATTTATAAATTACGTGGGTAGTGAGTGGTCCACCTGCACAAGTACTCAAAACAACACACCCATTTCCTGTCTGGCCACCGATCAAATAGGCTTCATTATTAATCACAAGAATTTTAGCAGAAGAGATACCCATATTACAGTGATACCATTCATTTTTTTCAACCCAGGAATTGGTGCCTGTAGTAAATTCAAATAATCTGTTATGACTATTCACTGTGTTTTCTGTACCACCTAAAATATAAACCTTTCCGAACAATGAAAATGAAGCTGCATGCCATCTACCCATACCTGCAGGCAATGATGATTTTTGATTCCAGCTATCATTACCGGGATCATATTCCCACATATCTGCCAGGCCGGAACCCGTTCCTACATATCCTTTCCCATTACAAGACTCTCCAATGGCTGCTACTCTTGCAGTTCCCGGGAAGGATTGTTTCTGAGTCCATGTATTGATATCCGGGTCGTATTCAAAAAAACTTACTGCATTAACACCATAGCTGGTTTGACCAATTCCGGCATATCCCTTTCCGTAAATCGAAAAACCTACACCATAGGCAAGTCCGCTCATGGGCAAGGGTGCCTTCGCAATCCAGGTATCAGAAACCGGGTCGTATTCATAAAAGGTATTGTAATAGGTACTACCGTCTTTACCTCCGCCGGCAAAGCATCGGCTGCCTACCTGGAAACAGAACATGCCTTCACGTGCGCCATCCGGGAAATTATTCAGTTGAGTCCAACTACCATCGGCAAAACTATGATTGATCGGTGCAATCATTGCACAAACAACCATGAGAACCTTCCTGAGCAATGCGTGTGTAAATGTTTTCATATAGCGTATATATATATATCAATTATATTTAAAACAATATGGATCAAAACATATTCAGGAAGCGTCGGATGCGACACGATTCCCGAAGCATCCCCATCATCAATACAATCGCCACATTCAGAGTGACACACGCCCGCATTCACACACGAATACAAATACCATCCAGGATGGCCTGTGTTATATATGATCATCCGAAAATAAAAAATTTCTCTTATTTGGGCAACAGATATATATCAGTAAGAAAAATACGAAAACACATTTTCACGATCATCCGACAACCTGAAAACTTGCCAATTCCTGCCCCGGGTTTATGATGAGCAACGGGGAATTTGAATCGGCGCTGGGGACAACACAGGATGATTCCTGGAATAATGGGCTTCTTATCAACAACCCGATGTTCTAAAAATAATCCGCACCATTTTCTTTATTTCAGTTTATCCGCCTTACATTTGACCAAATGAAGAACCATTTTTTCAATACGATTCCTGAGCCATACCGGAAACTGATCCGGAACAAATACTTCATCACTTTTTTTTCTTTCCTCATCTGGATGTCATTTTTCGACCGGAACGATTTCATCACACAGCATACCTACCGGCATAAACTCCACGAACTTCAGAAAGAAAGAGATTACTACATGAAGGAAGTGGTGACGAACAAAGCCGAAGTGAACGACCTGCTCACGAATCCGAAAAGCCTGGAAAAATTAGCCCGGGAAAAATACCGGATGAAACGGGACAATGAGGATGTTTTTGTTATTGTGCAGGAACCGGCGAAGGAAAAATAATCCAAAAAATCTTTATGGTCTTCTCATTGAAGTACTACCTGTACTCCCCGAACACCTTTCTCATCACATCGGAAATCTCCCCGAGCGTAGCGTAGTTTTCCACTGCATCAATGATGCATGGCATGAGGTTACCGGCGCTGCGTGCGGTTGATTCCAGTTTTGAAAGAGACGAATTCACGTTTAGCGGATCACGGCCGGCTTTCAGTTTGATCAGTTTATCAACCTGCGTTTGCCTGATGGAATCGTTGACGGTAAAATATTTATCAAAAGGTTTTTCTTCCATCACAAACTTATTCAGCCCGACGATGATGCGTTCATTCTTTTCGATGGATTGCTGGTAATCATAAGAGGCACGTGCGATTTCATTCTGCATATAACCCGACTCGATGGCATTCACGGCTCCGCCCATGGCATCAATCCGTTCGATATATTCCCATGCTTTCGCTTCGAGTTCATCGGTGAGCGTTTCCACGAAATACGATCCCGCCAGCGGATCCACGGTATCCGTTACGCCGCTTTCATGTGCAATGACCTGTTGCGTGCGCAACGCGATTCGCGCAGCATCTTCAGTAGGCAAGCTGAGTGCTTCATCAAATCCATTCGTATGGAGAGATTGTGTTCCGCCAAGAACGGCCGACAATGCCTGCAGCGTCACACGGGGAATGTTGTTCAGGGGTTGCTGCGCCGTCAGCGTTGATCCGCCCGTTTGTGTATGAAACCGCAGCATCATGGCGCGGGGATCTTTTGCCCCGAGATCTTTCATGATCTTCGCCCACATTCTCCGTGCAGCGCGGAACTTCGCCGCTTCCTGGAATAAATTATTATGAGCATTGAAGAAAAAAGACAACCGCTTTCCGAATACATCAATATCGAGACCTTTGTCGATGGCAGCTTTTACATACGCTTTGCCGTTTGATAACGTAAAAGCAAGTTCCTGGACGGCCGTCGATCCAGCCTCACGGATGTGGTACCCGGAAATAGAAATCGTATTCCATTTCGGAATTTCCTTTGCGCAATATTCAAAGATGTCGGTGATGATCCGCATCGAAGGTTTTGGCGGATAGATGTAGGTTCCGCGTGCAGCATATTCCTTGAGCAAATCATTCTGGATGGTGCCGGAAATTTTTTTTAGATCGGCGCCTTGTTTTTTCGCGAGCGCAATATAAAAAGCAAGCAGTATGGATGCCGTTGAATTGATGGTCATGGACGTGGTGATATTTTCCAGTTTGATTCCATCAAACAATACTTCGACATCCTGAAGCGAATCAATGGCAACACCGGCTTTTCCCACTTCTCCTTCCGCCAGCGGATGATCGGAATCGTACCCGATTTGCGTAGGCAGATCAAAGGCAACCGACAAACCTGTTTGTCCCTGGTTCATCAGGTAATGATACCGCTTGTTCGATTCTTCAGCCGTTGAAAATCCAGCGTACTGACGCATCGTCCACAATTTATCCCTGTACATGCCGGGCTGCACTCCGCGTGTAAACGGAAACTCACCGGGCATTTCATTCAATGGTGGATGAGCAGTATATACCTGTTTGATTTCAATACCGCTCTCGGTGCATATTTTTTTTTCGTCAGACATCTCCTGTAGATTTGAAAATTCAGAATGAAATTTGCCCGCCGGCATTTTCAAAAAATAATTTATCCAAGCAATTGTTTTACTTCCCGTTTCAAAACGTCGATGGCCATTTGCGAAGGAATGCTTTCTTCTTTCATCACCAGTTCAAAGATGGACGAACTCAACTGGATTCCGTTTGCATTTTGTCCGGCTGTTTCATACGCGCTGTTGATGAGGCGAAGCGTATCTTCTTTCGAATTTTTAACCGCTTCCCAGGCGGCGGAAGAAATGTAGATCTGCTGGGAAAGGTTGTGTTCAAATTCAGCGCGGATGGTGGCGAGCAGATCTGCATGCAGCTGCGATGCAGAAACCCCGGCCCGGTGTGTCCTCACCAGCAAACTGTTCGGAGAAATCCGTTCAAGGAAAAGAACGAGCCGTTCGTACGCTTGTAGTTTCAGCGGGAGAGATTCCTTTTGCATCGAACGTTTTGCTTCGATCAGCCGTGCCTGGTGATCACGGTCAAGAAAACGTTTCACCACCAGGAGCATCGCTCCCGACACCAGCAAGGCAGGCACAAAATAAAGCAAGGCATCGGTCCAGTCTTTTGAATTTTCCATACATTAATTTTTCAGAATCGGGTTTCTAAATATCGGAATTATTTTGAGTTTGATTTTTACCGGACGTTGCTGACCTCAGCCAGGTATTCAACCAGTTTCTCCAACGCTTTTCCGCGATGGCTTATTTTATTTTTTTCTTCCGGGTTCATCTCTGCAAACGTTTTACTATTCCCGGTCGGGATGAAAACAGGATCATAGCCAAACCCGCCATCACCGCCAGGTTCCAATGCAATTGTACCTTCCACCACTCCTTCAACATATTTTCTTTCTTTACCAATGATCAACGCAATAACCGTTTTGAATCTTGCTTCCCGGCCCTGTACTCCTTTCATTTCAATCAAAACCTTTTCTACATTTTCCCGTTCGTTGCAGTTCGCCCCGGCAAACCGCGCTGAATAAACACCGGGCCTTCCGTTCAAGGCAACAATTTCAAGCCCGGTATCATCGGCAAAACAATTCCATCCGAATTTTTCAAAAACATACGTGGCCTTTTGCATGGCATTGCCTTCCAGTGTTGCCGACGTTTCAGGAAGTTCATCTTCGCAGCCAATATCTTCGAGACTGAGTACCTCGAAACGGCCGCTTAACATCGAACGGATTTCCTTCAACTTATGCCGGTTGTTGGTGGCAAAAACCAGTTTCGTTGTTTCCGTTGACATCCCTTTTCATGTTTAATGCGGCAAAGATAAAAGGATGTTTCAGCATCGACAGCCCTGAAAAAATTTCTTCTGAATTAATTTGTACTTTTGGATTTTAAAATCATTTCATTACACTATGAAAGTTGCTCTCATCACCGGTATCACCGGGCAGGATGGCGCTTACCTCGCCGAGTTCCTGTTGAAAAAGGGATATGCCGTCCACGGCATCAAACGGAGAAGTTCTTTGTTCAACACCGACCGTGTGGATCATCTTTACCGCGATCCGCATGAATCGAACGTAAAGTTCACCATGCATTACGGTGATCTGACTGATTCCGCGAACATCATCCGGATCATCCAGGAAGTTCAGCCCGATGAAATTTACAACCTCGGCGCCATGAGCCATGTGAAAGTCAGTTTTGAAACTCCGGAATACACGGCCAACACCGATGCCACCGGCACGCTTCGCATTCTCGAAGCTGTTCGTTTGCTCGGGCTTGTGAAAAAAACAAAAATCTACCAGGCTTCTTCTTCCGAACTGTACGGACTCGTGCAGGAAGTTCCGCAGTCGGAAAAAACGCCGTTCTACCCGCGTTCTCCTTATGCCGTTGCCAAGTTATATGCTTACTGGATCACGGTGAATTACCGGGAAGCATACGACATGTTTGCCGTAAACGGAATTTTATTCAACCATGAATCACCGCTGAGAGGCGAAACATTTGTGTCGAGGAAAATCACACGTGGCGTGGCACGCATTGTCATGGGATTACAGGATCAGTTGTTCCTCGGAAACCTCGATGCCAAGCGCGATTGGGGACATGCGAAAGATTACATCGAAGCGATGTGGCTCATGCTTCAGCAGGATAAGCCGGAAGATTTTGTGATCGCCACCGGAAAAACAACACCGGTGCGTGACTTCCTGAGAATGGCTTTTGAAGAAGTGGGTGTTGAACTTGAATTCAAAGGGAAAGGTGTGGATGAAAAAGCCTTCGTCAAATCGTGCAGCAATCCGAATTACCAGTTGCCGTCAGGAAAAAATGTGATGAGCGTAGACTCGAGGTATTTCCGTCCGACGGAAGTGGAACTGCTCATCGGTGATGCCACGAAAGCAAACACTGTGTTGGGATGGAAGCCGAAGTACGATGTGAAATCGCTCGTGAAAGAAATGATGGAAGCGGATATCGATTTATTCAAACGCGATAAATATCTCAAAGAAGGAGGACATAAAGTTTTCAATTACCACGAATAAAACACGGGATATTTCTCTTTCATTTAATGAATAAAGATTCAAAAATATTTGTCGCCGGCCATCGAGGAATGGTTGGCTCTGCGATTGCCAGAAAACTGGAGCAAAACGGGTACAACAACCTGTTGCTGCGCAAATCATCCGAACTCGATTTAAGAAACCAGCAGTCTGTTGAAGATTTTTTCGCTGCCGAAAAACCTGAATTTGTTTTCCTCGCCGCAGCCAAAGTCGGCGGCATCAATGCAAACAACATGTACAGGGCAGAATTTTTATACGACAACCTCGCCATCGAGATGAATGTCATCCACAGCGCTTACAGGAATCACGTTCAGAAACTTTTGTTCCTTGGCTCATCCTGCATCTATCCGAAGTTTGCACCTCAGCCCCTGAAAGAGGAATCGTTGCTGTCGGGGTTTCTCGAAAGCACCAATGAACCGTATGCCATTGCAAAAATTGCCGGCATCAAGTTGTGTGAATCATACCGCCGCCAGTACCAATGCAATTTTATTTCCGCCATGCCGACTAATTTGTATGGCCCGAACGACAACTACGACCTGGAAAATTCCCATGTACTGCCGGCGCTGATCCGGAAATTTCATGAAGCAAAAATCAGCGGGAAAAAAGAAGTGGAAGTCTGGGGCAGCGGGAAGCCGTTGCGGGAATTTTTACATGTGGACGATTTGGCGGAAGCCTGTTTTTTTCTGATGCAGCATTACAACGATGAATGTTTTGTCAATGTCGGTTACGGAAGTGATCTAAGCATCCGGGAACTTGCTGAAATCGTGAAAGACGTGACAGGCTTCGATGGAAAAATTATTTTCAACATCAGTCGTCCCGATGGCACTCCGAAAAAACTGATGGATTCATCCCGCATACTTGGTTTGGGATGGAAACCGCAGACCGGTTTAAGAGAGGGAATCACCTCCACGTATCAATTTTTCCTGAAGGAAATGAGCATGGTTTAGTTCAAAACTTTTCCGGCATGCAATCGTATGATGTTAAGCGAATCATGTAATATTACAGCTTAACTCAAACACCACGCATGAAGAAAATTATTCCTGCCATATTTTTATTTCTGTTCATCGATCATGTTGCTTCTGGACAATGCCCGGTTGCCGGGTTCACCACTTCCGGTTCAACATGTGCAGGCCAGCCGATCAATCTTGCCAACACCAGTTCCGGGAGCGGACCGATGAGTTACTCCTGGGATTTCTGCATCGGTGACTTCAATACGTTGCCTACTGCAGCCGATGAACCATTGAGTTCAGGCGGACCGACTTCGATGAATGTGGTGTTCGACGGAACTGACTGGTACGGATTTGCTTTGGATATCAACACGCACATCCTGCGGTTCGACTTCGGATCATCGTTAAGCAATCCACCGACCGGGCCCACCGACCTTGGTAACCCGGGCGGGTTAATCGTCGGCGGAACTTTGTTCAATAAAATATCTTTCCTGCAACAGGCTGGAAACTGGTACGGAGTATTTGGTGTGAACAAAGGATACCAGATTATCACTCTTGATTTTGGAAGTTCACTGGCCAATGCTACTCCGACGCCTTCCAGTTTTACCGATCCTGCCATTCCTGCTTTTCTTGTTTTCCAGGATCTGAAAATTGACAACGACAGTATTTTCCTGGTGGTCGGCAATGATAATTCCGGGCAAATCCTGATGATCAGTTACGGGACAAGCATTCTTAACACGCCGACTGCAACCGCTATTTCTCTTCCCGGGTATTCGAACATGGAAGAAGTTGCGTTGGTAAAAAGCTGCAATCAATGGATGGGTTACGGAGTCTCGTATTCATCAAACACGCTGGTGAAATTTGATTTCGGGAGTTCGCTGAGTAATGCACCGACCTTAACCGATCTCGGAAACCCGGGCGGATTTTTTTCGCATCCCTACAGCATCGTTCTCGACAACGACGGCATGCAATGGGTTGCCTTTGTTCAGAATTATGTCGGCTCCATCTATAAAGTGAACATGGGAAGTTCCATCATCAATCCTGTTCTCAGTGCATCACCGGTAAGTTTGCCGGGGATAAACGGAATGGGTACTTCCATAACCATGGTAAAAGAAAACTCTTCCTATTATTTATTTCCTTCCGGTTACAGCGCCGGAAAGTGGGCGAAGATAAAATATGAAAGTCCGTGCAATGCCGTACCGGCCACGAGTTCCGATTCACTTCCGGCCAGCGCCGCCTACTCTTCCGCCGGCACTTATTATTTTTCGCTTTCAGCCACCGATATTGCCGGGAACACCGATCATCATTTCGACAGCGTAACGATTAACTATGCTCCCGTGTCAAATTTCTCCATCACGAATTCCTGCCTCGGCGACGTGAGTATTTTTATTGATTCATCCACCATCTCCAACCCGGGAACGATCACTTCGTACCACTGGGATTTTGGTGATGCCTCCACCGACAACAGCCAGAACACTTCCCACACCTATGCAACAGCCGGCACGTACCTGGTTTCTCTCACCACTACGGCGAACAACGGATGCTCGAATACCAAAACCGTTACGCTGAACATCACGCCGAAACCAGTGGCCTTGTTAAGTGTGCCGCCGTCGTGTTCGTTAACTCCCATTCAGTTCAGCGATCTTTCTACCATTGCATCAGGAGCCATTACCGGCTGGCATTGGGATTTTGGCAATACACAAACCGATACCATTCAAAACCCGGTTTATTCCTACCCGACAGGCGGAAGTTACCTGATATCCCTGCTCGTTACTTCCGATGCGGGATGTACGGGTTCGACTACTTTTTTACTCGACATCAGTTTTCGTCCTCATTCCGGTTTTGATGCGACCAATACCTGCGTCGGACAAAGTGTTCAGTTTGTTGACCTCACCACCTCGCCTTCACCGATTCAAAATTATTCGTGGGATTTCGGCGACAGTTTTACCGATACCATTGCAAACCCTTCGCATACCTATGCATCCGTGGTTACCACTTATTCCGTCAGCTTTATCGTGACAGCTTTAAACGGTTGTGTGGATACAACAACCCGTGAAATAAAAATCAACAACATACCATCCGCCAGTTTCAATTATGCTCCGTTGAATGTATGTGAAGGAAACAACGTGGCGTTTACTGATCTCTCTTCAGTGAGCGGGGATACCATCAGCGGCTGGCTCTGGAATTTCGGTGATGCCACCACCGACACCGTTCAGAATCCCGTGCATCAGTATTCAACGCCGGGAAATTATACCGTTACTTTGATCGCTTATTCTCCTACCAGCTGCGGAAACAGCACCACCCAGAACTTAAGTGTCATCCAGAGCCCGGATGCTGCTTTCGGCTCGGTGAATGTCTGCCTCGATTCTGCGATGCAGTTCATTGATCAATCCACCACGCCTTCCGGAAGCTTTGCTGCCAGCTGGTTTTGGGACTTCGGCGATGCAACGAATGATACCTTGCAAAACCCTACTCACGTTTTCCAGTCATCGGGTGATCATCTTGTAAAACTCACCGTGACCAGTAATTTCGGCTGTACCAATACGGATTCTGCCATCGTAACCATTCATCCGAAACCTGCTTCTTCGTTTGTAAACGGAATTCCATGCACCATCAACAATGTTCAGTTTAACAATACGACCACCATCGACACTCCTTCCACCATCATCAGTTACCAGTGGAATTTCGGAAACCCTACATCAGGAAGCAACTCATCCATACTTGCCAACCCGATTCATTTGTATGATACGACAGGCAATTTCGTAGTGAGCCTGATTACCACTTCTGATTTCGGATGCATGGATACGGCTTTCACCGTACTCAGTGTTCTCCAGGCATCGCATGCCGATTTTCAATATGCTCCTACCTGCTACGGCGACCTGGTGCATCTTGTAAACCTCTCTTCACCGTTCGGGCTGGATTCTGCGTGGGCATGGAACTTCGATGACAACACCGGTCTCAACCCGCTTGAAAATCCTTCCCACTTTTACGCGTTTCCGCAGACGTACCATGTAACACTTACGGTATATGCTTCCACGGGCTGCGTTACATCCGTAACCAAACCGGTTACCGTAAGCCCGATACCAACCGCTGCATTCGTACATTCTCCGGCCTGCATCAACACCACGTATCATTTTCTTGACAGCAGTTACGTTGCATCAGGAAGCATCATTGCATGGAAGTGGAATTTCGCCGGACTGGATTCTTCCAATCTTCAGAACCCGGTGTTTACTTTTCCTGACACAGGCAGCTACCTCATCCGTCTTACCGTTACCTCCGACATCGGATGTAAAAACACGCTGACCCGGTTAATTCATGTGTATCCTTTGCCGGTGGCGAACTTCAGTTTTTCTCCGCAGTACGGAAATCCTCCGCTCACTGTCAGTTTCACCAACCTCACTTCGGGAGGAAGCACGTACCAATGGAATTTCGGTGACAGTTCAGCCATCAGCACACAAACAAATCCTCAGCATTTGTATACCGATACGAACCTCTTCGCCATTCAACTGATCGCTGTGAGCCAGTACGGATGCAAAGACACGATTGAAAAAAGTATTTACGTGATCAAGCCTGTTCTGGATCTTGCCGTCACCAATGCATCATTCACTGTCCAGGATAATCATCTCCAGGTTACCGTTGACCTGGCGAACCTGGGAACCCGGTCTATCCATAATTTCAAAATCGAAGCACACATTGAAGGCGGAACGGCCATCCAGGAATCGTATGTGCAAACGCTGAACAACGGGTACTCAGGACAACTGCTTTTATTTTCCAAACTGGATCTTGGCTCCGGGCAAGCGAGGTACTTTTGTGTAAGCGCTGTGGATCCGAACGGTTCGACGGATGATGTACCAACGAACAACGAAGTTTGTAAAAGCCTGACGAAAGAATTTTCCGTCGTCAATCCTTACCCGAACCCGTTTAACGACCAGGTGATGATCCAACTGGTGCTTCCTTACAAAGACCAGTTAAGCGTTGAACTCATCGACATGAACGGCAAGAGCATTCCTGTCTTTGCAGGCGAGGGACATGAAGGGCTGAACCAGATTGCCGTTGACCTGGGCTCACTGGCCAACGCCGCCTATGCTCTCCGCATCCGGTTCCGTGAATCGGAGGTGATCAAGACCATTGTGAAAATGAAAAAGAAATAATGTGAAATTCTTTTTTCACGGAAAGGCTTCTTCACCGGAAGCCTTTTTTTATTTACGCGGAATTTTCCGGAGATTTTTTAACAATAATATTCCTACTTTCGAAAAATAATTTTCATACCGATTATGTGGCATATTTACAGGATCCTGATTAAACTTTTTGGCAAGAAGAAAGTGCTCGACTGGTTTAACCGGAGGAGTTACAGGAAGAGAATCGCTGCTTCGAAAGCACATCAACTGCAGATGGAACTTGAATTTGGTTTTCATCCCCAGCCGGAGTGGACGAATCATTATTTTGATTCCGTTTACCAATGGCGTGAGACGCGCATTCCTTATTGGGTTGAACGCGGCGTGTTCAGCCTGCTTGCCATGGAACAAAACTGCAACGTGCTTGAATTGTGCAGCGGTGATGGTTTCAACTCCTATCATTTTTATTCCATCCGGGCTTCACAGGTTACCAGTGTTGACTTTGATCCGAATGCCATTCATCATGCGAAGAAATACAACCAGGCGCCGAATGTAACTTTTCAATTGGCTGATATCCGGACTGAAATGCCCGTCGGTACTTTTGACAATGTTGTATGGGATGCCGCCATCGAACATTTCACACCGGAAGAAATCCATTCCATTCTCAGCGGGATAAAATCACGGCTGAAACCCGGCGGAGTTTTAAGTGGCTACACGCTGAAAGAGGAAGCCCCGGAAAAAAAAGCACATCATCTCCATGAGTATGAGTTCAAATCGCCGGATGATCTGAAAAATTTCTTTACTCCCTACTTCAAACACGTGACGGTATTTGAAACCCTCTACCCTACCCGCCACAACCTTTATTTTTATGCTTCCGACGGTGAAATTCCATTTGGAAAAAACTGGAAGCATGCCGTACACGCTGAGTAAAAGCGAAACCATTTCCATCCTTTTTATTCTTACTTTAGCAACCTGTCACAGGGCATAATCATCATTCATGGAATACGAAATAAAACCTTCAGGAAAATTCAACCTGAACCTCCGGGAACTTTGGGATTACCGTGAGCTGTTCTATTTCTTCACCTGGCGCGACATTAAAATCAAGTACAAGCAAACGGCGCTGGGCGTGGTGTGGGCAGTTCTACAGCCGTTCCTGATGATGGTGGTGTTCACCGTTTTTTTCGGCCAGGCACTTGGCATCAAAAACAGCATGAGCAACATTCCGTATCCTGTTTTTGTTTATTCGGGGCTGATGCTCTGGAACGTTTTCTCGAACGGGTTGTCGGGCGCTGCCAACAGCATGGTGAGCAATGCCAACATCATCAAGAAAATTTATTTCCCGCGACTCATCATTCCTGTTTCGGCGATTCTTGTCCCGCTGTTTGATTTCATCATGGTGCTCATCATCTATGTTGCATTGCTCATCTATTATCATTTCAGCATTCGCTGGAGTTTCGTCCTGTACCTGCCGGCAGGTTTGTTCATCACGCTGCTCACCACGTTTGGCCTGGGATCGTTCATCGCTGCACTGAATGTAAAATACCGCGACTTCAAATACGTGGTTCCGTTTTTAATCCAGTTGCTTTTGTTCCTGACTCCTGTGATCTATCCTGTATCGATCCTTTCGCAGGAATGGATGAAAACTATTTTATCACTGAACCCGATGGCTGGTGCGATTGACCTGGTGCGGTCATCCATTACTGGAACTGAAATGGATGGTCCGTTATTCCTCACCAGTTGCTTCAGTTCTGTTTTTATCTTCTTTGTTGGCCTGTATTATTTCAGGAGAACAGAATATTATTTTGCCGATCTTGCCTGAACGATGAAACCGATTCTCGAAATTCAGAACATTTCAAAAAAGTTCAGAATCCATCACGAGCACCAGCCTTACCTGAGCATGCGTGACCGGATCTCATCGCTGTTTCAGAATAAATCGAAACGTGATGATGAAGATTTCTGGGCATTGAAAAACATCAGCTTCAGCGTGAACCCGGGAGAATCCATCGGCATCATCGGGAAAAACGGCGCCGGCAAATCAACTTTGCTGAAAATACTTTCCAGGATCACTCCTCCCACCGGCGGGAAAATTATTTCACGCGGAAGAATTGCCAGTTTGCTGGAAGTTGGAACCGGCTTTCATGCCGAACTCTCCGGGAAAGAAAATGTTTTTCTCAACGGATCCATTCTCGGGATGAAACGGAAAGAGATCGAAAAAAAATTTGATGAGATTGTTGACTTTTCAGGCGTCGAAAAATTTCTTGACACTCCGTTAAAACATTATTCAAGCGGGATGCAGCTTCGCCTGGCCTTTGCCGTCGCGGCTTTCCTCGAACCTGAAATCCTGATCATCGATGAAGTCCTCGCTGTCGGTGATGCCGAGTTCCAGAAAAAATGCATCGGGAAAATGGATGAGATCAGTAAGAATGAAGGCCGGACGGTGCTGTTTGTGAGCCACAACATGGGAGCCATCCGCAATCTTTGCAGCCGTGCCATGTACCTGAAAAAAGGTGAATTTAGTTTTTCGGGCCACCCGGATGAGACGATCGAAAAATACCTCGACGAATCGGTGCTGCCATCCGAACACAAAAGAAATCACATTGAATCGAAAAACGGAAGCTTCACTTTACGCCTTCCTTACTGGGTGGATGAGGAAGGCAACCCGGTGACGGTGTATAATTATGGCAGCAATTACCGGCTCCGTTTTGAATTTGATTTTCACAGGCAGGTCAAAATGGTGAACCCGGGTTTCGCCGTACTCAACAGGGATGGTTCCCGGATTTTCACCTCTCACCTCATTGATGATCAGCGATGCGAAATTCCGAAAGATGTGATGGGAAGAGTGGTGATTGATACCGATTTGAAAATTCCGGAACTGGAACCGGGAAGATACCAGGTGATTTTCGGCGTTGCCGATGAACATAATTATGCACACATCAGTGCCAACGAAGAAACGGAAGTGGTGCTCGAAATTGCCACGACGAACAAAATAAAAGACGGCGCCAAAGGACTCCTGTGGCATACCAGCGAATGGCATGTGCAGGGATAAAATTTCTCCATGGAAAAAATTTCATTCTTCAGAAAAGCCTGGTATAAATTCGGATTGAACACACTCGGAAAGTTCATCGGGAACGACAAGCCGTCGCTGCATTATTTGCTTGGCTTCGTCCTGAAAAAACAAACCGCTGAATATTATGATGAAGTGTTTATCCGGAGGTACCTGCACATTGAAAAGTCGGTCGGTATCATCAACAGGTATTTTCCAAAGCCTGAAAAAGAAGATGTGATCCTCGATATCGGAGGGGGAACCGGCGCTACGGCATCCATTTTCGCAAAAGAATTTCCGTCGGTCAGCGTACTCGTTTTTGAACCGCAGGATGCCGCACGAAAAGAAATCATGGAATCCACTTCTGCATTAACCAATGTACAGGTGATGGCAAAAGCGCTGGGGAATGAAAACAAAAAACAACTATTGATCATCGGAAAAAATTCCGGCGTGTCATCTTTCCTGAAGTTCACACCGGATTATGAAAGCCAGCATTTCAGGGACAACATGGAATCAACCGGCGAACAGGAAACGGAAATGGCGCGACTGGATGATCTGCAACTCGCCTTCAACAAAATTCTCATCATGAAAATTGATGTTCAGGGATTTGAACTGGAAGTGCTGAAAGGCGCTGCTGAGGCTCTGAAGCGGACTATTCTTGTTATTTTGGAAGTAAACAATCATTCGTATTACGACCATGCTCCGAAATATTTTGAGGCCGATGAGTATATGAGAAGCATTCACTTCAGCCTGTTTGATTTGCTGCCATCCACGCGCGATCATCTGAAACTGAAAGAATGGGATGCCATTTATGTGAACAGGAATTTTTTGAAAGACTGAACCGGCATGAACGAAAATTTATTGATCAGCATTCTTGTACCGAGCTACCGGCAGGGAAATTATATTGAGCATACCATCCTCAGCGTCCTTCACCAGTCGTATGCGAATTGGGAAATGATTATCCAGGACTCCTGTTCTCCTGACCAGACTGCAGGCATATGCAAACGTTACGCTCACCGGGAATCGAGGATAAAATTTTTTTCTGAAAAAGACAACGGCTTTGCTGATGCCGTGAACCGCGCGCTGATGAAATCGAAAGGAACCATTGCCATCATCCTGAACTCCGATGATTTTTTATCACACCGTGATGTTTTGAAACAGGCATCAAAACACTGGAATGAGATGCCGAGATTGAATCTGCTGACGGCAGTGAGCACCCTGGTGGATGATCAACTCACTGAAATTATGTACGACCCGTACCAGCTCAGCGAAAACCGGTTCATTGCTTCGCTCGATATCTTCCGGCTGCAAACCATCTTCCCTCAGAGCTCTACTTTTTTCTCCATCACCCGTGCGAAAGAAATCGGAATGCTGAACACCAACACCGACATGGTGGCTGATACCGAATTCTGGATCCGCCTGGCGAATTACAAACCACATCATGAAAAGCAGGCTTACATTTTCAATGAATCCTGGAGTTGCGTCACCATTCACGATCAGCAGCGTGGAGCCGATTCTGCGAAGTTCATGTCAGGCCGCGCGCACATGTTTGTTGAATTCGTGAAAGACGAACGCCTTGATGTAAGCATCGGCATGAGGAAAAAATCCGCGCTATCATTTGTGGTGGATGCATGGGAATATTTTACCGCGCACGGACTGGACACACAGGAAATAGAATTCCTCTACCATGAACTGGAAGGCCGTTCGATACCAGTGAAGAAAAAAATAAAGAAACTGCTGGCGAAAAATAAATGGATCCGCAGGCAGCTGTTTACTGAAATTCCGGGCAACAGCTCCATGAGTTTCCTTTCTTTCCCGAGGGGAAAACCGATGACGTGGTTCCGTGAATACGCGGTGAGCAGGACGGATTCATGAAACCACATCATTCCTCTCGGCATGGAGAACCCTGATGATTCTACATGACAGGATCAATTCATCAGAAAAAAAATTACATCACGTGAGCAGCATAAAAAAAATCCTTCTTCCTTTTATCCCGCCGGTTCTTGTTTCCGCAGGGAAACAACTCCTGTTCAACAAAGGAAATGAAAACAGGTTTACAGGGAATTACCCGGGCTGGCAAGAAGCACTGGCCGATTCCAAAGGATACAACGAAAACCTGATCCTTGAAAAAGTAAAACAGTCGCTACTACTGGTCAAAGAAGGAAAAGCCGCCTTCGAACGTGACTCTGTTGTTTTTTACCGCACCGAATACAACTGGCCGCTTCTTGCTTCGCTGTTCAGGATCGCTGCCATGAATTCAAACCGGCTGCATGTACTTGACTTCGGAGGATCGCTGGGCTCCACGTATTATCAGCATAAAAAAATTCTTTCTTCGCTTGCCTCACTGAAATGGAGCATCGTGGAGCAGGAAAATTTCGTGGACTGCGGAAAAAAAAATTTTGAAGATAAATCACTGAAGTTCTATCACTCGCCCGATGAATGCCTGGGAACAGGAAAACCGGATGTTGTTTTGTTCTCCTCTGTGTTGCAATACCTGCCGGATCCGGAATCCGTTATAAAAAAAATAATGCATGCGGGAATCCATCACATCCTCATCGACAAAACGGTGGTTCACCACTGGCCGGAGGAAAAAATCATGGTCCAGCATGTTCCGGCAAACATTTACGAGGCCTCCTACCCTGTTCGTTTTCTGAACGAAGAAAAACTGGTTTCCCTGCTGCAGCCATCCTACCGTTTGGTGGCCGACTTCGACTATCCGCATGAATTTAATTCTGCCGTACTGAAACTGGGAGCAAGCTACAAGGGTTATGTTTTTGAGAGGGAAAAACGGTCATAATTTTATCTCCTGTCGCTTTGAAAGAGCCTCTTTAATTCAATATCTTTGGTTCGTCATCCCTGCTGCTTCTTTCAATTTAGAACGACCGGATCGTTTATGAATATTAACTACTGTACTCTTTTTGATTCCAATTATTTGTCGAGGGCAATTGCCATGTACCAGTCGCTGCGGAAAAACGTACAGGAATTCCATCTTTATATTTTTGCTTTTGATGACGCCGCTTTGAATTTTCTTGAAAAACTTCAGCTTCCTTTCACCACCACCATTTCGTTGAAAGAGTTTGAAGATGCTGAACTCCTGGAGATCAAAAAAACCAGGACGAATACAGAATATTGCTGGACCTGCACGCCCTCGATCATCCTCTATTCCATTCAGCATTTCCAGTTGAAAAGTTGCACGTACATTGATGCTGACCTGGTTTTTTATTCCAACCCGAAGGAACTGATTGATGAACTCGGGGAGGATTCCATTCTTCTCACCGAGCATCACTACTCCCTTCAATATGATCTCACCGCTAAAAGCGGGAAGTATTGTGTGCAGTTCATGACTTTTAAAAATGATGATACCGGAATGAAAGCGCTCACCTGGTGGAGAAATGCCTGCAACGAATGGTGTTACCAGCGCGTGGAAGAAGGAAAATTCGGTGACCAGAAATACCTGGATGACTGGACGACGCGGTTTGAAAAAGTTCATGTCCTGCAAAACATCGGCGGCGGCGTGGCGCCCTGGAACATACAGCAGTACGACCTCGTCAGGGAGAAGAATGATTTTTATATCATTGAAAAATCAAATCAGAAAAAATGGAAAATGATTTTCTATCATTTTCACGGAGTAACCATTACGGAAGAGGTCTACACCTGGTTCGACATCGTGCTGTTCAGAAAAAGAAAACTGGTGTATACCCAATATGAAATGCCGGAATTGTTCAGCAGGATGATTTATGAACCGTACCTTTCCACCTTACTTCAGATCGGGAACAAGCTCAGGTATTATGGAATGAAAATTAATTACCACGCCGTCACCGAACGAAGAAGAAATATTGAAAACAGGATTCACCGGTTCTTTACCGGTAAAACAGCGGAAGCAAATTCCTGATTGAATCTGAAAAAGAAAAAAAACTGTGGCATCCATCATTGAACTGAAAACATTTTCACAAGACAGGGGCAATCTCACGGTCCTTGAAAAATCAATACCGTTCGACATCAAACGGGTATTTTACATTTACCATGTTGACCATTCGGTTAGAGGAAAACACCGGCATCATAAAACGAGGCAGGCCGCTATTTGCATCAGCGGGAGCTGCACGATCTACAGCACGAATGGAAAAACGGAAGAGACGTTCGTGATGGACAGGCCCGACAAATGTCTTTTGCTGGAGCCGGAGGACTGGCACAGCATGTACAATTTTTCCCCGGACGCCATTTTACTGGTGCTGGCTTCGGAATACTTCAACCAGGACGATTACATTTATGAGGAATATAAAAAATGATAGAATACGAAAACCTCTTTCTTTCCAACAGGGAATTTACCGAAGAGCTTCAGCAATCTTTTGAGCAGACGCTGAAGAGCGGATGGTTTATTCTTGGAAACAAAGTAAAAGAATTTGAAAAAGAATTTGCCCTGTATTGCGGAAGCAGGCATTGCGTTGGAGTTGCATCCGGTCTCGATGCGTTGTTCCTTTCGCTGAAAGCCTGTTCGTTTAAACCGGGCGATGAAGTAATCGTTCCATCCAACACCTACATTGCCACCATCCTTGCTGTACTGAATGCCGGACTGAAACCGGTGATGGCTGAACCCGATATCCGCACTTACAACATCGATCCGGAGAAAATCCGTGAGCAGATCACTGCGAAAACCGTGGCCATCATGCCGGTTCATCTCTACGGAAAATTGTGCGACATGGAAAGCATCATGGAGATTGCCAGGGAAAACAACCTGGTGGTCATTGAAGATTGTGCACAGGCTCATGGCGCTGCGTACAAAGGGAAAAGAGCCGGCACGTTCGGCACGTTCGGTGCCTTCAGTTATTACCCGACCAAAAACCTGGGAGCGTTGGGTGATGCAGGCTCCATCACCACCGACGATGAAACCCTGCTGACCAACCTTCACCGGTTACGCAACTATGGATCTGATGTTAAATACTACAATGAAATCATCGGCTACAATTCCAGGCTCGATGAAATCCAGGCAGCATTTTTATCAGTGAAACTAAAGAAACTCGACCGCATCAATGAACACAAAAGAAAACTGGCAAAACTTTACAGTGAAAACCTGAAAGATGATTTCATCAAACCGCATCACGACGAAAACTACTACGACGTCTTTCATATTTATGCCATCCGTCATGAGAAAAGAGATGAGCTGAAAAAATACCTTCTCGATAACGGAATCAAAACGGATATTCATTACCCGGTCGCTCCGCATCAACAACATGCCATGAAAGAAATTTTCAAAGGCATCCCGTGCCCGCTGTCAGAACAATTGCACGCCTCCATCCTCAGCCTTCCCATCTCGTATTTTCACACGGAAGAAGATGTAAACCGGGTGATCGCCGTGATGAATAAATTTGAACTGCATTAACCGGTTGAATGTACACTCCTGCCCCGATTGCATTATTCGTTTACAACCGACCGGCTCATACCAGGCGGCTTTTGATAAGCCTTCGAAGGAACAGGTTAAGCGATCAATCCGCCCTGTTCGTTTTTTCCGACGGCCCTAAACCGAATGCAACGGCTGACGACCTCAGCAAAATTGCAGCGGTGAAAAAAATTATTTCAGAAGAAAAATGGTGCAGAGAAGTGACCCTGGTGGAAGGCCACAGAAATGCCGGCCTCGCCGATTCCATTGTATCCGGCACAACGGAAATAATAAACCGCTTCGGAAAAATCATCGTGCTGGAAGATGATCTTGAACTGGCCCCCGGCTTCCTCGAATACATGAATGAGGCGCTGGAAATTTACCGGGAGGAAAAAAAAGTCATGCATGTTTCAGGATACATGTATCCCGTGAAACAAAAACTGCCTTCTTTATTTTTTGTGAACACGACATCGTGCTGGGGCTGGGCTACCTGGAAACGCGCATGGGATCATTATGATCCGTCTGCCCCGGGGCTTCTATCGAAGATTCATGCATCCGGCCGGTTGAAGGAATATACCTTCAATAACACGACATCCTTTTTAGAACAACTGGAGATGAACGCATCCGGAAAACTCAATACCTGGGCGATCAAATGGAATGCAAGCGTCTTTCTCCAGAACGGGTATTGCCTGCATCCTTATCCAAGCCTTGCGAGGAATACAGGCAACGACGGGACCGGCACGCACGGAAGTGTCGTATTGTTTAACGAACAAAAAATAACGGACCGGATTCCCGTGGTGAAAATACCCATTGAAGAATTTGCTGAGGCCAGGAAAGCCATCGAACACTTTTACAGGAAACTGAATGCACCGGAAAACCTGTTCAGGAAAATAAAAAATAAATTGGTGCGGATGTTCCTCCACAGGCCATGAGCAGTTTAAAAATCCTTCACATCAATACGCTCGACAGCCAGGGCGGAGCCTCACAGGTTGCCATGGACCTCATACACAATATGGAGGAAGAAAGCCATCTGCTGGTGATGATCAAGTCGGCGCAAAACGAACGCGTGCTGAAATTAAAACGTAATTTCCTGGACCTTGTCTTTGCCGTCTTTGACAAAATTTCCTGGAAACTTGGAAAACGTAAATCACTCCGGGCTTTTCTCAGTTTGGACAACAGTTTTAATTTCACTTACCAGAAATTAAAAAAACTGAAACAGTACCGGGAAGCCGACATCATTCACCTGCATAATATCCACGGAGGCTATTTTGATTTCAAGGCACTTTTACTGGTTGCAAAAGAAAAACAAATTGTCTGGACGCTCCACGACATGTGGGCCATCACCGGCGGCGAAGCATACACCTTTGAAAATGAAAATTACAAAAAAGGAGTCGGCTACACGCCTTACATCCGGTACTACCCGTTGCTGAACCCGGTGATTGACAGGAGGCAGCACTTTCTTGAAAAGAAAAAAAAAATTTATTCACAACTCCGCAACCTCACGTTTGTTCCGGTAAGCAAGTGGCTGGAAAAATGTTTCCGCGAAGCATACGTCTACAACCCCTTTATCCACCTTCACCGGATCGAGAACGGGATCGACATATCCATATTCACGAATCAACAACTGAGAACCTGGAAGAAACCGCGGATCCTGTTTTTCAATTTTGACAACCCGTTTAAGGGCAGTTATTTATTCACCAATATCCTTGAACAGATCGGCAGTGAGTTTGACCTCTACATCGTCGGCGACAAACTGAATACGGGGACAACACAGGTTCATTTTCAATACATCCACAGCAGGCAAATGCTTAGCGATGTGTACAATCACACCGACATACTTATCTTTCCATCCCTCGCCGAAAATTTCCCGCTCACCGTTCTTGAAGCCATGGCATGCGGTGTTTGTGTAATCGGTTCGGATACCGGCGGAATTCCGGAAATTCTGGACAATACCTGCGGGTATCTTTTCAAAAACAACAGCCAGGAAGACTTGAAATCGAAAATCACTGATGCGTTGCTCTCCATTGAGAATACCAGGAAGAAAGGAGAGCTTGCGGAAAAACGGGTTCAACAACAGTTTACCTTGAAAAAAAACTGCCGCGAATACTCCACATTATATCGTGATCTGTTGAAATATGAAAACTGGAATTTTGACGAGCGGGAGACCGGCAAATCCATCAACGTCGCTGACTTTTTTGAATGACATTCATGAACGATAAAACACCTTTCGCAAATATTTTTTTTCATCTGCTGGCGGAGAATCAATCCGTGCATGCCCATGTAAAAAACATAACACATCCTACTTCACCGGCCGCATGAACCATCCGAAGATCAGCATCATCACGCCGTCATTCAACCAGGGAAAATTCCTGGAAGAAACCATCGTCTCGGTGATCGGCCAGGATTACCCCAACCTGGAATACATCGTCATCGATGGCGGAAGCACGGATCAATCGGTTGAAATCATACGGAAGTATGAACGTCGACTGCAGTACTGGACCAGCGAAAAAGACAACGGCCAGAGCGAAGCCATCAATAAAGGATTGCGCATGTGCACGGGCGACATTATTACCTGGCTGAACAGCGACGATCTGTTTACTCCCGGTGCGTTGCGAAGAGCTGCTGACTGTTTTCAAAAAAATCCGGATGCACAACTCATTCACGGCAGGACCATCCTGTTCGGTGACATCAAAAAGGAAATCACGAAAGGCGCTGACGACGCTGATCTTGATGTGAGATATTTCTCTTCGATTCCGTTCCCGCAACCTTCCTCCTTCTTTACCAGGAAAGTTTTGTCGGAGCAGGGTTTGCTGGATGAACAGCTTCACTATGGAATGGATTTCGATTACCTCATCCGCATTGCACTGAATTACCGGATTGCAAAAACAGAAGAAATTTTTTCGAAGTACCGCATGCATGCTCACAGCAAATCCGTGAGCAGCAGCAGGAACTTTGCCGTTGACTGGGCTAAAGTCTTCGGTAAATTCCTGAATACATTTGATACCAAACGCGCCTGGATCACAGTACTGAAACAAGCGGGGATCGTGGAGGAAACAAACGGCTCTTACTCTTCCGGCAAAATTTTTCCGGATGCCGTATTGAAAAAAATTGTCATGTATTTTTTAGAGCACCAGCTTTACATATATTACGAGTTGCTGGACATGCAAAGGGTGAAACTGATCAGCGGGCTGATCCGGGAAAACGATCCTGAATTTTTCAGGGAAAGAAAACTTCAGAAAATCGCCGGCAGGAGTTCGATGCTGAGTCCCGGGATCATCCGGTTATTGCGTAAATTTTCGAGATGATGAATGCTTTGTTTTATCTTGCAGAAAATTCCATCAACCGAAATCAGGATGCCATTCTTTAGTATCGTAATCCCGGCTTATAACCGCGAAGCCATGATCGCGGACACGCTGAATTCAGTGCTGTCGCAAGCTTTCACCGGTTTTGAAGTGATCGTGGTGGATGACGGTAGTACTGATCATACGCGTCAGGTTCTAAAAGAAAAATTCGGAACGGAACCTAAAATCAAAATCATCCTTCAGGAGAACATGGAGCGCGGTGCGGCGAGAAATAACGGTTTCAGAAATTCTTCCGGCGAGTACGTGGTGTTTTTTGATTCCGATGACCTGATGCATGCAGATCATCTCGAAACACTTCACCGGGGAATTACACAAAATCAATTTCCTGATTTCATCGCAACAAAATTTGTTCTCAGGCGGGAGAACAGGATCATCCATTCTGATCTGGCAAACCTAACTTCCGGGACTTATGATTACCGGCTTTTCCTGAACGGAAACCCGCTGGCCTGCAACATCTGTGTGAAACGAAAAAATCCCGGGCTGCTGCTGTTTGAAGAAGACCGCAGGTATGCCATCAAGGAAGACTGGATGTTCCTGCTTCAGAATCTCCGTCATACTAAAATGTTTCTCATTGATAAAGTGACCATCACGATGACGGATCATGAAAACCGATCGATGCGGACTGATCAGGAGCAAATCATACAGAAAACTTTTTTATCGGCGGAATGGATAAAGAAAAATGTTCCGTTAAACAGGCATGAGCTCCGCTTGCTTCACGCCCATGCAAATTATTTCTCTGCCATACATAGTTATATTGATGCCCGGAGAATGAAAGCGCTTGAATACCTTTGGCGCGCCGTCCGCCTGAACGGGCTGAAAAAAAAATACATCCTCCTTGCGATGAAGATACTGCCCGGAAAAAAAATGATCAATAAAATTTTCGCTTGAGCAAACGGAAAAACATACTGGTGATTACGTACTGGAGTTACAGCGATGCACTCATCCAGGCTTACACGCTTCCCTACCTCGCCATGATCAAGGATCAACTTCCTGAAGGAAGCTGGATTTACCTGGTGACCTTTGAACAGAAAAAATTAAAACTTTCTGTCAACAAACGCGAGCAGGCCAGGCAAAAACTAAAGCTGCAGGGAATCAAATGGGTGGCGTACAACTATTATAGTTTTGGGCTGGCTGCCTTTTTCAGCTGGCTGTGGATCGGGCTTGACCTGGTGAGGATGACTTTTGTTCACCGCCTGCGTTTCATTCATGCCTGGTGTACCACGGCGGGATCCATCGGGTACCTGCTTTCGAAACTCACCGGCAGGCCTTTGATCATCGACAGCTACGAACCGCATGCAGAAGCCATGGTAGAAAACGGCACATGGAAAAAAAACAGTTTGCAGTTCAGGTTACTTTTCAATCTTGAAAAAAGACTGACCCATCATGCGAAAGTGATCATTTCAGCAACGGAAAGCATGCGCGGGTATGCGAAACAAAAATACGATGCGGAGATCGAACGTTTTTATGTGAAGCCTGCCTGTGTGGACCCTGATTTTTTTTTAAGTTACCATAAGAAAAACAGGGAACTGTCGCGGCAACTGAAATTTGAAAATAAAATCGTGTGCGTGTATGCCGGTAAGTTCGGCGGCATTTATCTCACGGATGAAGTGTTCCGTTTTTTCCGTGTTGCAAGTGCGTATTGGGGTGACCGGTTCAGGGTGCTTCTTCTTACCAATCACCCGGTGGAAGAGTTGAAAAGACTTGCCGACAAAAATCAATTTGACTTCAGCAAGGTGACGGTGAAATTTGTAGCTCATGCAGATGTTCCCGACTACATGGGACTTGGGGATTTTGCCATCACGCCTGTGAAACCGATTCCTTCGAAACGGCATTGCACTCCCATCAAAGACGGAGAATATTGGGCACTTGGATTGCCCGTGGTGATCACAAAAAATATTTCTGATGATTCAGACATCATCCGCGAATTTAAAATCGGAGCCGTCATTGAAGAATTGAATGAGAGCGGATACCTGGATGCCGTCAAAAAAATTGATTCCATTCTGAACGAAACGAATCATAACGACACCGTAAAAAGAATTCAGAAGATTGCACACCAGTACCGCGACCTTGATATGGCTCGGAACATCTATCGGAATATTTATTCCGGATGAAGTACCCCGGAGAGGATTTATTTGCCTGCTGACAGGAGCGCGTCCCCTTCTTCCTTCTTCTTAGCGTTTTTCTTTTCCTGGTAATAATAATTCGTGATGAGAAGGCTGACCACAAAAAACGGAATCGCCGGTATCTTATACCGCACCAGCGAACCAAAATTGGACGTCGTAAGCCCGACTGAAAAGGCAAAGAAAAAACTGAATGAGACGCTGAAAAAAAGAATGTGATTCTTAAACAGCAGCCTGAAGAAGTTGATCACTTTAAGTTTCAGGAGAAGGTAAATGCTGAACAGAAGGATGACGAAATTTTCCAGTCCCGACACAATCATTCCCGGGTTATACGATTCCCACAAATACGGTCTGAACAAAGCCGAAATGATGGCTATCGGTGCTTTGCTGATGATATCGCTGATGGTGGCATCGTATTCCCCGATGTCGAACGATGCTCCCTGGTAAATGTCCCTCTTGAGATCCTGCTGCGTGGAAACCGCTTTGGTGAGTACATTATCGAGCGCATATTCACCGAGCACATCACCCATGTTTTTCAAAAAAAGATACCCGGCAAACAAGGCCAGGAAAATGAGCGCCGGCGTGATTGCCGAGCGAATCACTTTGTTGCGGAATCGTTCCAGTTCATATCCTGCAAACCAGATCAGCGTTCCCGGCATCAACGCAAAAAAGATGTACGGTTTAACTTTAATCAGGATCCAGGAAGCAAGAATCATGTGAATGATGTTAGCCAGGTACCCTTCTTTCAACCTGATGATGCGATAAAAAGAAGAGGTGAAAATAGCAACTGCGGAAAGTGTCAGCGTATCCTTTAACAGTCCAGAACCCCAGAAGACAACCGAAGGAACAAACAGGATGGCGAATGCCAGCTCCTTCTCCATCGTCGGAAATTCGGTGATGAACATTTTATAGAGTCGCCAGATCGCAAAAAAAGACAACAGGGCAAGCAACATGGTTTGCCCGATGAAACTGTTGAATGTAAGCAGTGAAAGCGGCCAAGTGATCTTGTCAACATAGATAGCATGTTTATCATAGCTAAAAACAGGATAATCCGTGTCTTCATCAAATGAAAGTAAAATCTCGTTATCCATCGGGTAAACCGAAAACCGGATGGCTGCTGACGGGTCTTTCAGGAACAAACGGGTCACCGTTACATTATCATGATAATACGTGGTGGTATCACCGCCGCCGTAATAAAACACATACACAAAGCAAACAGCAATTCCACCGATGACCTTAACAAACAAACCGGATATGTAATACTTGTAATAGGGCTCCTTGTCGATGTGCCGGTACTTGATACTACGCGCCACGATGTAAAACAAAATAAAAAGTATCGGCGCAACAATCAGGTCAATGATGGAAAGATTCTGAATCATTCATTCAACAATTTAACAGCCGTTTACGCCTATTCACCTGAATTTTGTTCGTGAGCGAATTAGTTGTTCAAAAGAACAAAAATAAATTCTATTTTTCGGAATTAAGTGAACACTCCCGGGATAACATGAAAATTCTCTTTCTTACCTATGATGGTTTGTCAGATCCGCTCGGACAATCGCAGATTTTGCCGTATTTCCTCGGGCTTGCAAGGTATGGCCATGAAATCACCATTGTGAGTTCTGAAAAAAAGCAGAACGAAATGCTGATTGAATCCATCCGGGAAGAACTGAACCGCAACCAAATCCGGTGGATCAACATCATGTACACGAAGAGTCCGCCCATCCTGTCGAGCATCTATGATATTCTGAAAATGAAAAGAATCTGTGACCGCCTGTGCAGGAGCATTCCATTCGACCTGGTGCATTGCAGAAGTTCCATCACGTCACTGATCGGGTTGCACCTGAAAAAAAAATGGGGACTGCGTTTCATCTTTGACATGAGAGGATTTTATGCTGATGAAAGGATTGACGGCGGAATGTGGAACCAGGAGAACATCATCTATAAAATCATCTACCGCTATTTCAAAAAAAAGGAAACAGCGTTCCTGTCAAAAGCAGATTACACCATCTGTCTCACCGAAAATGCAAAGCAGGAAATTCATTCGTGGAAAAGCATACCGAACCAGCCCATTCCCATCAAAGTGATTCCATGTTGCGCCGACTCCGATTTATTCAACGCGAAAAACATTCCGGATGAAACGAGGGAAAGATTCAGGATGGAACTTCATCTCGACAAAGATGACTTTGTGTTGTCCTACATCGGGGCTCTTGGCACATGGTACATGCCGGATGAGATGCTCGATTTCTTTAAACGCTTGCTGATCAGGAAACCCGGGGCGAAGTTTCTTTTCATTACGCATGAAGATCCAAAACTGATTCTCGGAAAAGCGGGAGCCAAACATATCCCACCTGAAAAGATCATCATTTACAAAGCCAAACACAACGACGTGCCGGCACTGCTGTCACTTTCACAGGTATCCATTTTTTTTATCAAACCACTTTATTCGAAGAAGGCATCATCACCGGTAAAACAAGGCGAGATCATGAGCATGGGCATTCCGATCATTTGCAATTCGAATGTCGGTGACACGGATAAAATTATCCGGACCTCTGAAAGCGGATCCATTGTCAGAAATTTTGCCAACGATGATTATGATTTCGTGGTGGAAGAACTACCACGCCTGCTCGCTTTACCGAAAGACAAAATCAGGAATTCGGCGATAGCGTATTTTTCCCTTCAACGCGGCATCGAAAAATACAACGATGCTTACAACAGCCTGCACCCGGTCATGCATGATGGTACGATTCATTCCGGATGATCGTCATGGCACGGTACACCTGCTCCAGCAAAAAAATGCGGATCATCTGGTGAGTCATGGTAAACTTTGAAAATGACAGAACCAGGTTGGCCCGTTTCGCCACCTCTTCTGAAACGCCGAAGGCTCCGCCAACCATAAAAACAATTCTGGAAGTTCCGTTCACCATGGCCTTGTTCATGAAAGACGACAACTGCATGGAGCTGAATTCCTTTCCCTTTTCATCCAGCAACACTACGAAATCGCGTTCCGTAATTTTTTTCAGGATCACCGCTGATTCCTTTTTTATAAAAACTTCACGGCTTCCCGTTACGCCCGCAGCGGGAACCACCGTGATGTCGGAAGGCAAATAATGATTCAGTCTTTTGAGATAAACACGGTTGCCTTCTTCGATGTATTTCTCTGAAGTTTTGCCGACAAATAAAAAATTCAATTTCATGCCCGGAACATTTGCGACGAAGGTAAATGAAATTTTGCCGGCAGGGATCCACTCTCCTCTGCAACAACCTTCAAATTTATTTTTTTATCCTTGTTTAATCGCCGTGTAAATGTATTTTTACACCATCCCTTCATCATGAATCCAAAAGTCTCCATCGTCGTTCCTTTGTATAACGAGGAACAGGTATTTGAAAAACTGATCAGCCGCCTCAAAGAGGTGGTGCGGACATCCGCTTTCGAAATCGAAATTGTTTTGGTGGACGATGGCAGCCGCGATACCACGGCAAAACTTATCGAGACCACAGCCGAATCGGATTCACATTTCACCGGCGTGGTCTTGTCGAGAAATCATGGTCACCAGCTGGCGGTTTCAGCCGGGCTGAGCGTGGCAAAAGGAACGGAAGCCGTGATGATCATTGATGGTGACCTGCAGGATCCGCCCGAACTGGTTCTTGATTTTTATTCAAAGCTGAAGGAAGGATATGATGTCATTTATGCAATCCGGAAAAACCGGAAAGAATCGCCGCTGAAAAAATTTGCCTACTGGTGTTATTATCGTTTGCAGCAAAAAGTTTCGAACATCAAAATCCCGCTCGACTCCGGGGATTTTTCGATGATCAGCAGAAGAGTCGCCGATTACATCAATCAAATGCCTGAGCAAAGCCGCTATTTACGCGGCATGCGTTCATGGGTCGGATTTAAACAATTCGGATATGCATACAATCGTGATGCGCGTGCAACGGGTGAAACAAAATACAGCCTGAAGAAACTTTTCTCACTGGCCTTCGACGGAATTTTCAATTTCAGTGACTTTCCTGTTCGCTTCATCACGCGGCTGGGCATTTACACCATCGTACTTTCACTGGTTTACATCAGCTACATACTCATCCGGAAATTTTTTTTCGGCGATGTCCCGCAAGGCTTCACCACCCTCATCATCGCCATTTGTCTTTTCAGCGGAGTTCAATTGATTTCAATTGGATTGATCGGGGAATATGTACTGCGTATTTACAACCAGGTAAGAAACCGCCCGTTGTTTGTGATCGACAAAATCATTTCTAAAAAATAACCTGCCGGGAGTTTTACCGAATGAATACTTTATGCTGATGGCGATTGAATTTTTTTCGACCTGCTAAATCTTCGCATGAACTCATGAATTCCAAATGCAGCAGGAATCAGCAGCAGGATGTCGGCGTGAAGAAAATACCTGATTTCAATATTCCTGAGTTGAGCCCCGGTGCCGGCACAAATAGCAGCATACACGAAAATGAAATAGACGAAGATGATCAGTCCCCACGCTTTACCGGCGCGATCGGACCTGAACAAAAAGTAACATCCTGCCAGGCCGATGAGAATAAGCAACGTCCTGTAAATAAAAAGCAGGGAAGCCATCTTCCTGGCGGCTGTTGCATGATCATTCAGCGTCGTTTTGAAAACTGCTTTCTGAAAATTCTGAAGAGGCACGGTTACCCAAAAATGAAATGCATTATTTTTTATCTGCTCATTCCGCAACTCATCAAACAACTGTTTGATTTCATCGTTGCAGTTCGGATCAGAAAATTTTTCTTTCCAGTATCCCGTCCAGGCACTGAAACCGCTTCCGCAGTTTTTCGATAAGTACACGGCGCGGTTTAATTTAATGGAATCGTCTTTTTCAAGATAAGAGGCACGCGGCCATGTCACTTCCCGGTTTTTGATGATGTCGGAAAATTGCGGTTCCCACTCCCCTTTCACCGAATAAACATATTGCATGAAAGCCATGACATCCTTGTCGTAGTTGGCAAATCCGCCGAGATCCTGAGTTAAAATAATTTTATGCTGGCTGACATAATTCCGAATCGGCCATGGAGAATAACTCAGCAGGAAAAACACAGCGAAGACCGTGGCTCTTTTCAGGATACCCTTCTTCCTGTTTTTTATTAGCAGCCAAACGCCCAGAACCGGCACCAGCAGGATCACCTGTGGACGAAACAAGACAGCCAGCCCGATCAAAAATCCGCTGAAGGCATCGCTGTATTTTTTTTCTTCACATAAAAAAAAGTAGATGCCGGAAAGTAAAATAAAAATACTCATGTATTCGGAATAGGAAACAGGAGTCCAGACGATGATGAAAGGATAAGTTGCGTATAACAGGGCAAGAATTGCTGCAGTTTTTTTATCGGAAAATATCCGCTCTCCTATCTTGTACACGAGAACGATACCGAAGAAGTCAAGAACAGATTGAAACCACCCGATTACGGGATAAGCGGCTTCCCAGCTCTGGCCGGCGAGAAAATAAAAGATGCCCATGAAAAAACTGTAACCCGGCATCCGGCCGAAATACCCGAATTCACTGGATGGGTTTACCGTATAGGTACCGGTTTTCCAAAGGTTCTCAAAACATCGTGTCCAGGCAGTGGTATCACCGGATACAAAAATATTTTCGCGGTCGAAATAAAATTTTGCCACCACTAAAATAAAAATAATCCTCAATGCCAGCCCGGCACCTGCAATCATCAAGACTTTCTGAACGGATTTCCTTTTTATCATTCCGGAATTTTCAGTGATTTTTTTTTACCCGGGCAAGTTAATATTTTTAAACTGCTTACCGAATGAGAATTCTTCCGTTTTACTTTCAGCAAATAGCAGATTTTCTTTACCTTCGGCCTCCGGCAAAACAGGTTCATGGCTTGATATTTGAACCGTTGCCCCAAATTATTTTCGATGAAAGCCCTCCGGATCTTTATCTTTCTGCTGCTGGTCTCCGGATCATTAAAAGCCCTGGATATTTATGATGAAATTGCCAACGCCATCCGCTCCGGCGATTCCAGGCAAATTGCACTTTACTTCAACAGCAGCGTTGACCTCACGATCCTGAACCAGGAAGATGTGTACAGCAAAGCGCAGGCGGAACTGATCGTCAAAGATTTTCTCACCAAAAACCCTCCGAAATCTTTTGTGCTGGTACACAAAGGATCATCCAAAGAAGGAATCCTCTATGCCATCGGAAACCTCGTGTCAGCAAGCGGAAAAACCTTCCGCACTTCTTTTTTTGTGAGGATGAATTCAGGAAAATACCTCTTGCAGGAAATACGGTTCGAAACCGAGTAAGCCAATAATTTTCGTGTTGAAAACACTGTCGGCATCAAGCGGCAGTGTTTTCTTTTTTTCAATGAATTACAAACCTATCTTTGCCAGGATGATGAACGAATTTGAATTTTCCGGGATGACCATAGCGGGCCTTATCGAAGCCGCGCTGAAAGAAGATGTTGGCGACGGCGACCATACTTCACTTGCCTGTATTGATGAGCAGGCGAAAGGAAAGGCCATCGTAAAAATAAAAGAGAGCGGTGTGCTTGCAGGCATGGAGCCCGCCGCGGAAATACTGAAACAGGTGGATCCTTCCATTCACTATCGTATCCTCATCAGCGACGGAACGAATGTGCATCCCGGCGATGTTGCCATCGAGCTGGAAGGCAACATACCATCCATCCTGAAAGCAGAACGGTTACTTTTAAACTGCATGCAGCGGATGAGCGGCATTGCTACCGCCACACGGAAAATCGTTGATAAAATTTCCGGCACCCACACAAAAATTCTCGACACCAGGAAAACGACGCCGAACTTCCGCATGTTTGAAAAACGTGCCGTTCAGATCGGCGGAGGTTTCAACCACCGTTTCGGATTGTTCGACATGATCCTGATCAAAGACAACCACGTTGATGCCTGCGGCGGCATCACCCAAGCCATCAAAAAAGCAAATGCATACCTGGAAAAAAACAGGAAGCAACTGAAAATCGAAATCGAAACACGAAGCCTGGAGGAAGTTCGTGAAGTTTTGGAATGCGGCGGAGTTCATCGAATCATGCTCGATAATTTCACACCTGCTTTGCTGAAAGAAGCCGTGACATTGATTCATGGAAGGTTTGAAACCGAAGCGTCGGGAGGCATCACGGAAGACAACATCCTGGCTTATGCCCAGACCGGCGTTGATTTCATCTCGGTGGGCGCACTCACCCACTCGTATAAAAGTCTTGACATCAGTTTAAAAATAGTCCGTTAATTCCAATCCTTTGAAAAGGCGAAATACATTTGTAAGAAGGACACTGAGGACGCTTGTCTTTTCCACACCCATCCGCTCATTGATCAGTTACAGCAAACGGGTGGCGTTGCCGGGATTCGACCACATGCCGATTTACGATGTGGCGGATTTCTTTTTTACCGGCATACAACGCGGCGCCATTAAGACAAGAGCGAGCTCGCTTGCTTTCAGTTTTTTCCTGGCACTTTTTCCCGCCATCATTTTCCTGTTTTCACTCATCCCGTATGTTCCAGTTGATAATTTCCAGGATCAATTACTCGAACTGATCAAAAATCTTCTTCCTACCAATGCGTATGAAGCCACGCGTGCCACCATCGAAGACATCATCAAGCATCAACGTGGAGGATTGTTATCGGTTGGTTTTTTTCTCGCCCTCTATTTTACCAGCAATGGTTTCATGGCGCTGATGAAGGGATTCAACACGTCGTACCATGTAAGCGAAAGCCGTAAACCGTGGCAGCGAAGGCGTGCAGCACTCGTGTTGACTTTCATTTTATCCGTGTTGCTGATCATCGCCACCGTGCTGATCATCTTCGGGGAAATCGCAACCAAATACCTCGTTCATCATCACATCCTGAAAACAAAAACACAGGTGGGATTCCTGCTGGTGAGTAAATGGATGGTGGTGATGGCGTTGTTTTTCTTCGCCATTTCATTTCTCTACTACTATGCGCCTTCGGTAAAAAAAAGATGGAGGTTCATTTCTGCGGGCTCCACTTTTGCAACGGTGATGAGCCTTCTTTCTTCGGTGGGGTTTGCTTACTTCGTCAACAACTTCGGACAATACAATAAACTGTACGGATCGATCGGAACGCTGATCGTGATCATGCTCTGGATTTATTTCATCTCATTGATCCTGATTCTTGGCTTCGAGCTAAATGCCAGTATTGAAAATGCAAAGAAGCAGGTAAGGAAAGTTTTTTAATTTTTTTCCGGTTGAATCTACTCGCCGTAAATTTTTATTCCGTAATCATCATCCGAAGTCTTCCATCCGCGGTACATTCCTTCCGAATTAAAAACCAATTCAATGTTCCCGGCAGCGTCGAGTGCAATCAGCCCGCCTTCTCCTCCTGATTTTTTCAGCTTGTCGAACACGACGAAATCACAGGCCTGTTTCAACGTAAGCCCTTTGTATTCCATGAGGCATGAAATGTCGTAGGCAACCACGGCACGCATAAAATATTCACCGTGGCCTGTACATGAAACTGCGCAGGTTTTGTTGTTGGCATAGGTTCCGGCACCGATCACAGGGCTGTCGCCGATCCTGCCAAACCGTTTGTTCGTCATACCTCCGGTGGAAGTTGCTGCAGCAAGATCGCCATGACAATCCAGGGCAACGGCGCCTACCGTTCCGAATTTTTTTGCAGCATGATCGAGCATAGTCTTTTCGGAATCACGGATTTCAATCCACTGATCATACCGGTGCTGATCGAAAAAATACGCGTCCTCTTCAAACCCGATGTGCATCCGCCGTGCAAATTCTTCTGCGCCATCAGCACAGAGCATTACGTACTCCGACTCTTCCATCACCGCTCTTGCAAGCTGAACAGGATTGCGCACATTCCGGATGCCGGCCACACTACCCGCTTTCTGGTTTCTCCCTTCCATGATGGAAGCATCCATCTCATGCTTTCCGAGGTTGGTGAACACCGATCCTTTGCCAGCATTAAAAAACGGAGAGTCTTCGAGCTCCATCACCGCTGCTTCAACAGCTTCCAGCGATGTTCCGCCTTCAAGCAAAATCTCGTAGGCAACACTGATGGCGGTATCAAGTGCATTCAGGTAATGAACTTCTTTTTCCGGAGTCATCGTAGACTTTAAAATGGTTCCGGCTCCTCCGTGAATGGCAATGGCTATCGGTTTCATAAAATGTGATATTTTTTTATGCAAAGAAAAGAAAATAGAACGATTCATACCCCCGCGAAGGCTGATTGGATAATTTACTATTGAGCAATGGTATCATTTACCTGTGACAGATTTCTGAGTAAGGACAATACGTGCAGTGATTCTCATCATCAGTCTGTGAAAACGGTTTGCCGGTATCAAACAACCCACTGACCAAATCCACTAACTGTTTTTCAAACTGACGAAACTGGCCGGCGGTGATGATGCTGTCGTCGTTGATGAACCTGATTCCGTCAGAAAGATTTTTCACCGCTATCAGCCCTGCCTTCAGGTTTGTCACCTGCGACTGCTTCCAGTACAGGTACGCATAAAAGTAGGTCTGGAAATGTTCTTTGAATTTCGGTTCAATGAAAATTTCCTCCATCGATGAAGGCTTGCCGGGTTCCAGCCTGCCTGTTTTGTAATCGATGATCCTCGTGATGCCGCGGGCTTCATCCACACGGTCGATGATACCATATAGCAGCACGGAACGGTCATTGGAAACCTGGATGGGTTGGAAAAAATCTTTTTCGAGAAAACGGATCAGCAGCGGCGCTTCTACCCGGTCGGATTTCAAAATCTTCTGTACCAGTTCCACGATGATGTTCCGCATCAGGATGTTCTTCCCTTCCGGTTCATGGCCATTTTTGAATTGCTCTGAAATCGATTGGTCGACAACAGCAGGAATTTTTTTCTCCAGCTGCTGAAAAACGGAATCCGAAAGGTTCGTTTGTTCACCGTACAACAACTGCATGGCGCGGTGAAATATTTTTCCAAAAACAGCGGCTTCAATATGTTCCTCAACTTCTTCCTGTTCTTTTATCCTTGCCACATACCGGAAATAAAATTTCAGCGGACAGGTGATGTAGCTGATGAGCGCTGATGCTGAAATCCTCGGAGAATAGTCAAGCGGGCGCCCGTCCTGCAGGTTGTACCGTCCGAGTTCTGACATCACGTCCTTTGTTTTTTCAATGACAATCGGAAGTGTCGTGGTTTTTACAAAACCCGTCACCGCCGTTTCATGCTGAAGATGAATGGTGCCGGGATATTTTTTCTTCAGTTCATGTTCAAGCTGCAGGATGTATCTCGATTTCTCTCCGGCGGTAATGCTTTTCGTTTCCGTATTGTACAACAGGAAAATATTTTTAGCCCGCTGGAGCAACCGGTAAAAATGGTAGGATGAAACGGCATGTTGTTCTTCAAATGTCTGCAGGTTAAAAGCTTTTCGGATGTTGTACGGAATAAAGGAAGCGTTGGAAGAAGAAGAAGGAAGTGTGTCTTCATTCACCGACAGGATGAAGAGGTTTTCAAAATCCAATAAACGTGTTTCGAGAAAACCCATCACCTGCAACCCTTTCAGCGGCTCGCCTGAGAAGGGAATCCGTGAAGAGTAAATAATTTCTTTGTAGAGATTCCAGAATGTATCAAGGGAAAGTTCGGTGGCATTCTGTTTCACCACATCTTCGAGGCGTTTCAGCTGAACATAACAATGATAAACATATTCCGATTCGATTTCATGCATCCGGAATTCCTTTTCCCTGATGCTCTCAACCACATGAAGCAGCAGGGTTCTGAAATAAATAAACATATCGTCCGGATTTTTTATCTCACGGAAAACATCACGGAATAAAGCCGGTGCATCGGGCAGGTTGAGTTTCTCCAGCGGAATCTGTATCCATACTTGTTCATCCTGCATCATTTTCATCCAGCGGCGGATGTATTCGCCTTCCGCCTGCTGGATAGACGTATGATGAAGAATGTTCATCACATGCTTGTAATAAAAACCAACGGATCCGTCCTTTTTTCTCCTCACATTTTTTTGCAGCAGGATCAGCGATTCAAAAAGTGTGAACAAAGGAGTCGCCGCAAGAGGATATCCCATCGTTACGTTAAACGCATCGATGTTTTCCGGCAATGAATACAGCACGGGAAACAACAGGTTCTCATCCGGCAAAACAACAGCCGTTTGTTCCGGTGAAAAATTTTCATGACCTGATAATTCACTGAGCAGGTTTCCGGCAAGCTTCGCCTGTCCTACCTGCAGCGGGACACCAATGACACGAATATTTTTTTCGATGGATTCAAAATTTTTCTGCTTCCATTTGAAACCCGGTTTCAGCAACGGATTATTCCTCAGGAATGTGCCGGCTTCCTGTTTAAAATCATCGAAGTAATACGCATCGGCATCCCAGAAAATTTCAGCGCAACCACTGCCGATGAAATGCTGAATGATGTTCTCTTCGGATTTCGACAGCGCATAAAATCCTGCGAAAATTATTTTCCTTATTCCGGGTTGAAGTTTCAGTTCGTCCGGGTGTTCAGCAACATGGCGATAGGCAAGTCCTTCGTAAGCCCATTTTTTTTCTTCCAGCCTCTTCCGGAAGTCCTGGTAAATGGCTCCAAGGTGCTGCCAGTTGGCGAGAAATTCATTGCGGAGTTTGCCGGGTTCTTTATTGAAAAATGTTTTCCAGAAAGATCGTATGCGTTCAAGATCTTCTTCTGCCAGTTCGAAATTTGAATCAATCTCCTTCTCATCTTTTATGTAAGCAAACAATTGCTTTGCCTCGGTAAGATTCCTGTCCACTTCATCAAAATCCTTCAGCAGCATTTCACCCCATGGATAATATTTTTCAAAGGATTCGGCAGGAAAATATTTTTTATAGACGTCAAACAATTCGAACATCAGCGCAAGCTGATCCGGTATGATGAACGTCGAATAACTCCGGATAAAATCCTGGATGGAAAAAATTATGGGCGACCATTGCGGCGAGTCAATTTTGGATGAGAGGTGTTTCTTAAAGAATAGTCCGGCTCTCCGTGTCGGGAAAACGATGCACAGCCCTGAAACATCCTCTTTGTGATGAAGCAAGACCTCTTCTGCGAGCTGGTTAAGAAACGATTCCATGGAAATACCGGGAAAACGGGAATGCAATATCAGAATATTTTGATACCATACGAAAGCTGATTAACTTAGCGTAATTAATAAACGAAGGTGAATAAAAAAATCAGTATCACCCTGCTGGTCATGATCCTGTTTTTAGGCTCGTTCAAAAATCTCTTTGCACTTGCCGGGGAAAAATCACCTCCTGTTTCATTTCCTTCCAATGTTCATTTCATTGAAAACAAAAAACAATGGGAGAACTTCATCCGTTATGAAGCGGATTTCAAAGGCGGAAAACTTTTTCTCGAAGACAACCGGTTCACCTATCTTTTCTATCATCCGGACGACATACAGGCCATTCATCCACACCAGGGTAAAGCGACAGACAAGATCAGGCTGCATGCCATCCGGGTTCATCCTTCCGGCGGAAATCCACATCCGGAGATCAGGGCAGACGATCCAGCCAATTATTTCAACAATTATTTTATCGGCAGCGATTCTTCGAAATGGGCGCACGATGTAAAATTATTTTCTTCCGTCACCTATCAAAACATGTATCCCGGAATTGATATGAAATTTTACAGCAACCGGGCAGATATCAAATACGATATCATCGTTCATTCAGGAGGCAATGCTGATGAAGTGAAACTTAAGTACGAGGGCGTGGATGACCTCTCGATACAAGATGGTGCTTTGCAGATGAAATTATCGGTGGGAACGATCGTGGAACAAAAACCTTACGCTTACCAGTTGATCAACGGAAATAAAAATGAAATTGAATGCCGTTTTGTTCTGAAAAAAAATAAAGTCGGTTTTTATTTTCCGCATGGATACAATCAATCACTTCCACTCATCATCGACCCGGTTCTTATCTTTTCAAGCTTCACCGGATCAACTGCCGACAACTGGGGATTTACGGCTACCTATGATGCAGCAGGAAATGCCTATGGTGGTGGAAATGTGAATGCCCCCGGGTATCCTGCTACCTTAGGCGCCTATGACCTGAGTTATAACGGCGGCGGAGCCGGAGGCAATGGATGGGATTGCGACATGGCCATTGCAAAATTCAATGCAACGGGAACCTCGCTGTTGTATGCGACGTACCTCGGCGGAGCCGACAATGAACAACCGCAAAGCCTCATCGTAGACGGCAATGACAACCTCGTGATTTTCGGAATTTCTTTCTCTTCTAACTACCCGGTCACCGCAGGAGCATACCAGCCAACCAATCAGGGAAACGGCGACATGGTGATATCAAAATTAAGTTCGACAGGAAATACGTTAATTGCTTCTACTTTTATTGGAGGAAACGCTGAAGACGGCATCAACATCAACTCTTCCTTTTTTACCGGGGGAAGCCTGAAATACAATTACGGTGATGAAGCACGCGGGGAAATCATTGCTGATGCCAACAACAACTACATCATCGGCAGTTGTACCAAATCAACAAACTTTCCTGTAACCGGCGGTGTGTTACAACCGGCATTCGGAGGAGGAATGCAGGACGGCATCCTGTTTCAAATCAATTCCTCTCTCACCGCGCTGAACTGGAGTACGTTTATTGGCGGCAGCAACGACGATGCTGTGTACGATTGCACGTTCGACAACAACGGAGATCTTTTTATTGCCGGAGGAACCAACAGCACCAATTTTCCAACAACAGCCGGAGTGTTGCATACCTCTTACCAGGGCGGACTGGCAGATGGTTTCATTGCTCACATCAACAGCGGCGGAAATATCATCATCGCATCCACTTACATCGGCACTCCTTCGTACGACCAGACTTATTTTGTAGAACTGGATTACAGCGGAAATGTTTATACCACCGGGCAAACAGAAGGAGTTTATCCCGTAACAGCGGGGGTTTATTCAAACCCCGGCAGCAGCCAGTTCATTCACAAGATGGATCCCGGACTCACCACCACTTTTTATTCCACTGTGTTTGGAACCGGCACCAACATTCCAAACCTCTCCCCGACTGCATTCCTTGTCGACACCTGTGAGAATGTGTATGTCGCCGGCTGGGGCCGTTGCATTTCTGTTGGAACTTCCGGCGATGTTTTCGGCATGCCTGTTACACCGAATGCTTTTCAATCAACCACCGACGGCTGTGATTTTTATTTTTTTGTGTTGAATCATGATGCTTCATCGCTGCTGTATGCCACCTTCTTCGGAGGAAACATCAGTCATGAACATGTGGATGGAGGAACCAGCAGGTTCAATAAAAACGGAGTCATCTACGAATCGGTATGTGCCGGTTGCGGCGGGAACAGTGATTTTCCAACCACTCCGGGTGTCGTATCGAATGTCAACAACAGCAACAACTGCAACAACGGAGTGATCAAATTGGAATTCGACCTTGCACGAACGGTATCAAGCATCACCACTTCTCCTTCGTACGGATGCGTTCCGTTTACGCTTACGTTCGTAAACAACAGCGTCAACGCCAGTTCTTTCATCTGGGATTTCGATGATGGTTCACCCATCAGCAACCTGATCACTCCCACTCATACTTTTTCTGATACCGGCGTATTTCATGTCATGCTGGTGGCCATCAACAATTCGAGCTGCAACCAGAACGATACTTCATTCGCCGACATCATTGTGCACGGACCCAACCCGGTGGTTGCATCGTATGTTCTCCTGCAGAACTCTCCGTGCGATACGGTGGCCAACGCTATATTCACAGGAATCGGCGGAGATCTTTACCAATGGAATTTCGGCGACGGTTATATGACAACAGGAACGAGCGTTTCCCATGTATATGCTGATACCGGGACGTTCATCATTACGTTGATTGTGACGGATACATTTTGCATGGCAACGGCCGATACCACTTCTCAGCCGGTCACATTCCATTCGCAGGCACGTGCCAATGTAACGGTAACTGGTGCTGTAAGCGGATGCGCGCCGTTCCCGGTGACATTCAATAATGCGAGTACGTTATCCGGAAATCATTTTTGGAATTTTGCTGACGGCAGTCCGCCTGACACCAACATGAACCCGGTTCACACTTTTAATTTTCCCGGCGTCTTCGATGTCACGTTCATCGTAACGGATCCGTATTCATGCAATGGTTCCGACACGGCTCATGTGCTGATCACCGTTCCTGTTTCCATTCCTTTCATCCCTTCCTTCACACTCACTCCAAGTCCGGCCTGCGACACGCTGAGAGCAAGCGTACACTACGACGGATCCGGAGGTCACATCTATCACTGGCTTTTCGGTGACGGGCAACAGGCTTATGGAACGGATGCCACGCATTATTATGCCGCAACCGGGAATTACAACGTGGTGCTGATTGCTGAAGATACCGTATGCGATCTTATTGATACAGTCAGCCATCCTGTTTCATTCCGTCCTTTCGTTGCGGCAGGAGTGAATACGCACCAGGTGAATTCAGGATGTGTTCCGCAATCCGTTGACCTAAGCAATTCGTTTCCGAGTATCGGGAATTATCATTGGTACCTCGGCGATGGAACAGCATACACCGGTCCTTCGGTGCATCACACGTATACCGATACCGGAAGTTATACCATTCTTTTAATCGTTGAAGACACCGCTTCATGCAACCTGAGCGATACATCCTTTTTTACCTTCACCGTATTTCCTGATCCGGTAGCCGGCTTCGTTTATGATCAGCAGGTTTTGTATTTCATAAAAAATGATATTCGTTTTTATGACCGGAGTTATGGTGCTGAGACCTATCGTTGGGATTTCGGTGACGGAACATCTGCAACCGATTCCGTTGCAACACACCAGTTCGCCGAAGGCGGGACCTTTGATGTTTGCCTGACCGTCACCAGCAGCCATGGCTGCATTGACTCAACCTGTTCGCCGCTGGAACTTTTGAATTCAGAAATGATTTATGCACCCAATGCATTTACGCCGAACGACGATGGCGTGAACGACGCATTCCGGATCCGGTCATTTGGATTGACCGATCTCGAAGTGATGATTTTCAACCGCTGGGGAGAAAAAATTTATGAATATCATTCCGTAGATGGATCCTGGAATGGTATCTATAAAGGGAAACCGGTTGAAGAAGATGTCTATATCTGGCGTTTAAAAGCGAAAGGAATCGTTCACGATGAAATCATCCGTTATGGAAGAGTGAGCGTGGTGAGATAATCAGAACGCAAACCAAAATTATTCTGTTATTGATTTCCTTTCCTGATCAGTATTTTATTCTTCTCCGAATCTTCCCCTGAAACAATGGAAACGATATAAAAACTTTCCTCGTGAAACTCTGAGGGCAGGATGTCCAGGCTCATCTCCTTGTTATCAGGCGACAGTTTCAACACAAATGGCACCTCTTTTCCCATCACATCCTGAACGATCACCTTCACATCATACATGCTTTCACCGCTCCTGCTGATATAGATGAAATCACCATCGGCAGGGTTCGGAAATATTTTATAGAGTTTCCGCATGGGTTTTATAAAGACATGCACCGGTTCTGAAAAAGTAAATTCACCATCGTCATTCTCCTGTTTTAAACGGTAGTAAGAATCCCCGGTTAACGGCTGATCATCCGTGGCCTCGTAGTAAAGCATGACACTGCTGTTTCCCGCACCGTCGACATACACTACCGAATCGTAATGAATGGCATCTGCTGATCGTTCGATGACAAAATAATCATTGCTGATTTCAGAAGCGGTAGCCCATTCGCAGACAACCTTCTCTCCTGATTTTTTTGCGCTGAAGCTCACCAGTTCAACCGGCAGCGGTGCAGGAGGAAAACCGAGAGCGAATTTTGTTTTGAACACATTGATCGACCCCGAGGTAATGCTTCCTGTATAATCGGCTGTTCCATTGCCGCCGAGATCAAGCCAGTTTGAATTCCCGTCATCATGCACCACACCAACACTCATCCTGTCAACCACGCTGTCGTCAAGATCATAATAAAGCTGAATGGTTGCATTGGAAAAATTCGCCACATTCTGTCTCGTAAAATTCCAGTAACGAACGGATGAAACTTTGTCGATGGAAGGCGGCAGATGATATCCCAATGCTGCTGCTGAGGAATCCATCACTTCACCCATATACGTAACAGAAACACCGTTGGAGTGGTTGATATTCAAAACAGCCGGCCGGTATGAAACAGCGGTTCCGATCGGAAATATTTTTGTTTTCAGGGCGGCGGATGCAACGGTGTGTTTCATGGGCCCGACCACATACGAACTGACTGAACCGATGGTGGCATTGGCATTTGCGGTACAGGTAAGCATGTTGGCAGAAGAAGTAACCAGTTTTCCGGAATTCATCGTGAGTAATCTCGAAACACGTTCCTGGTTTTCCAGCGTCACATCGGCGGTGGAATTCATGAAGAGCCTGTAGAATGTTGTGATGGAACTGCCGCCGATGGCCTGTGCTGAACTCCCGGTAAACGTGACTGTTCCAGTACGTGCAGAAAAAATTCCATTGTTGTAAAACGCATGCACTTCATCGCCGGTGGAAGTGAGTGTCATGTTTTTTGAATCTCCGCTCACACCGGAAATGGATCGTATATCAAATGTTTTGTTGGTATCGATGTACAGGCTGAGCAATTGAAAATCGTTCGTAGCATTTTTTACAGGCCTCAATGAAATCGCTGCAGAAGCAAGTCCTGTGATTTTAAAATTCGGCTGTACGACGGAAGGAAATACCATGAAGTCGAAAACAGTTCCGGAAGGAGTTGCACTGTCACCGAACTGAACGGTTCCTCCTGTTGTGTTCACGATCCCGTTGTTTCCGCAGATTCCCCAGTCGACATTGGTGGCTCCGATGTTGTTATGTTTTTCGATGATGATTTTTCCGCCGCTCATCTCAAAAATACTTCCTGCAAGATCATTCTGGTAAAAAACACCCTGGGAGGTTCCTGAAGTGCCGGTGTTCAGAAAAATAATTCCGCCACTCATCTTAAAACTGAACGGGTCAGCGAGGTTATTATAGATTCCGCCAAATACTTTCAGCATGCCGTCACTCACCTCGAGATAAGGAACAAATGCAGCCGGCTGACGGTAAATCAAACCATTGTTTCCCGTTGTACTTCCGGCATTCACCGAACCTCCGTTCACCATCAGCGAACCTTCAAGATACAATGTGTTGCTGTTTGCAGCAAACCATACCAAACCCTGCGGAACCTTGAACACGACATTTTCCGGAATCACAAAATTCGAATTCGGATTCACGGAATAACTGCTGCTGTTTTGATGAATGTATGTTCCGGATGTGGTGACCAGCGTAACAATGGCCGCTTCGAAAGTGGCCGATTGAATTTCAAGCGAGTCATCAGAAAAAAATTTATTCATGGTCACATTTCTCAATGACCATGATCCGCTGCCTGATACCACGCTGTTGGTTGAATTATTAAAAACAATATTCACCCGGTCGTTGATATCGTAAACAAGATCCACTACCCCGTCGTTCACCAGGTCTCCTCCTATTCTGAGTGTATGAGTCCGGGCGTTGTTGCTGTTGTAATATAGTTTAGCACCGTTGTAAACATGAATGTCATTGCTCACGGTAAGAGTAAAATTTGCCGTGCTTCCGAACTGCAGCGTCCCCGATGTTCCCTGGCCGATGTTGATCACGGAACAAGCGCTGCTGGTATTGACGAATACAGTCATCCCATCGGCGATATTTACCGTATCGCCGGCAACCGGGTGGCCTGCTGCTGCCGGACCGCCATAGGCAACGGTTGACCAGGAATTGTTATTACTCCAGTTGACGCCACTGTTGCGGGAATAGTAAGTGGTTGCCTGAGCATGCATGATGGACAGAAAGATGAATGCCATGAAGTACTTTTTCCATCCAACACACAAACCGTTTATGTTTCTGTTAGTAGTCATCGCGTTTCTTTTTTCTTCCTTCCTGCGTCTGGATCGCCCGGCTTTTTCCCGGGAAGTATTCGTGATGTGCTACAAGCAACGATTGGTAACAGCAAAGATCATCGTTATCCATCAGGGTTTCCTTCACAATGGAAACAGGATTACAGTTGTAAGGTCGGCGGCCTTTGATCGGATGAGGAGGTTACAAAATGAATGGATATCCCCTGCAACCGGACAATGCCGGGAAAAAATTTCTCTTTCCACAGCCCGGAAAAGTGTAAGAACGGCGCCATGGATGATGAAAGTGACTTCATAAAGTCAACAAGAAGTATTATTATCCGTTAAATTTTGTTTTCACCATGACATCATTTTACGGCGCCTTCAATTTATTTTACATTTGTCACTGATATCATGAACCACCCCGCTTTGAATAAATTTCTTTTCATCCAATTTATTTCTTTTACATGCCTGGCCATGAAAGTGCTGGCTGCACCTGCTGACAGCTCTGTGAAAGAAGTTCAGATTCCGACGGTTCTGAAATACATTCATGAACATGATTTCACTGCACAGGATGTCCGATTCCATTTGCTTGATACCACGCTCAATGATCTTGAAGTCATCAACCCGGCTTACCGGGAACATTTTAACTTCCTCGCCAATACCGGAAGCGCCGCACAGCCGCAGGTGTACAATTTGAAACCAGTTACTTTTACAGATGGCGGCATGCACCTCTACGACCTGTATCTTTTCAGTTCAAAAAAAATACGCTACTACAAAACCAATAAAGCCTTCACCGAACTCAATTACCATTTAGCCGGAGGAAAAGAGCAGCAACTGGATGTGTCCCTAACAGAAAACATTTTAAAAAACTGGAACGTCGGTTTTAATTTTAACCGCTTTGGCTCGACCGGCTTTTTAAGAAACGGCACCACCTACCATTCTGATTTTGATTTGTACACCTGGATTCATTCGGCCAATGAACGTTACAACCTGTTCGCATCGGCGATTTGGAATACCATCGAAAATAAAATGAACGGCGGACTGAACAGCGATTCCATTTATGATGGAAGTTCTATCAGCAACCTCGCCTTGCAGGGCTTGCTCATCAACCTGGCGGATGCCGAACATCATTTCCGGAACCATGAATTTTCGCTCCGGCAGTTCTATGACCTTGGATCTTCCACCGAAGAAAAAATATCCGATTCACTTTCCAGGTTTCATTTCAAACCAACGTTCAGAATCGAACATTCCATCAGCCTGGAAACACGTTCGCTCACTTACCTCGACGGAAACCCCGGAACATTTTACAGGAATTCATTCTTCAGTTCTTCCTCGCTCGACTCGCTGCATTACGATGACTTACGGAACCGGTTAACGTTGTTGACACTGGGAAATAAAAAAGATTCCGGCGACAGTTTACGCAGCATGTATTATTCATTCGGAGTGGAACATCAGTGGCTGAGGTATTATCAATCAGCAGAAACAGCAGGACAACTGCAGGATACTATTGTAACCAACACCAGGTTTTTTGCCGGTGCAGAAAACAGGCAGGATGAAAATCATTTGCATGTGGCCGCAAATGGCGACTATGTTTTTGCAGGAGCCAACAAAGGAGATTATTCCGGTACGCTGTCTGCTGAAACTCCCGTTCACCATTCCGGAAAAATTGAATTGTCCGGGAAGATCGCTCTCCTGTCGCCGGATTACGCTTACCAGCGGTATTATTCCAATCATTTTGTATGGGAAAATAATTTTGAAAAGAGTTTGCTGAAGAATGTTTCCTTGTGTTACTCCTTTTCAAAAATACATTTGTCGGCCGGGGCAGAAATGTTTTTGATATCAAATTTCATTTACCTGGACTCGACGGCCGTTCCCGTTCAAAACCAGTCGGAAACAAAAATCATCAGGGCTTTCCTCAATAAAAATTTTACAGTTGGGAAATTTCATCTCAACAATTCATTCATTCTGCAAAAGACACATAACGAAGAGGCTTTACACCTTCCACTCCTCGTTTCCACGCAGTCGCTGTTTTTCGAATCGTTCCTTTACAAGAAAGCATTGCTGCTGAGAACCGGTTTTGATCTGCGGTTTAACTCTGCTTATTATGCAGATGCATTCATGCCATCAACCGGATTTTTTTACTGGCAGAACGTAAAAAAAACCGGTGGATATGCACTGGTAGATTTTTTTGTTGACTTCCGCATCAAGACGGCCAAAATTTTTATCAAGTTTGAAAACACCGGTGACAACCTCTTCAACAAAGGATATTACCTCACTCCTCATTATGCGATGCAGGGAATGACTTTGCAATTCGGGTTAAGCTGGAGATTTTTTGATCAATAGAAAAATTCAACCAGAGAATTATTCAAAAAATTTATTTCACGCAAAGGCGCAGAGTTCAATACTTAATCCTGAATTCTGAATTCCTCATTCTTCCTTAGAAAATTATTTCACGCAGGGGACGCAGGGAAGCAGAGGGCGCAGAGTTCATTACTCAATCCTCAATCCTCAATCCTCAATTCTGAATTCTGAATTCCAAACCAATATTACGTTTTCTGTTTTTTCTTTTTTGCCGCAGGAAATAAAATGTTGTTCAGGATCAGGCGGTAGCCGGGAGAGTTTGGATGCAAAGCAAGGTCCGTTGGGGGATCTCCCACCTGGTGCTGGTAATCTTCCGGGTCGTGACCTGAATAAAAAGTCCAGGTTCCCTTTCCGAATTCACCATGGATGTAGCGGGCTTCATCAACGGCTTTGTTATCACCCATCACCAGCACTTCCGATTTTACAAATTTCTTTTTAAAGGCTGTCGTTTGTCCCATGAAACCTTTGATCACCTGCTCATGATCCTGACAAAGCATGGTTGGAACAGGATCCCACTTGGCAGAGAATTCAAAGAGTGTAAAGAAATCTTCGTTGCGGTTGATCCTTCTTTCCGGCGGCTCATTGTCGATATCAGAAAACTCATAGATGTTCGGATTGGTGACAAGAGAAAAGTTTTTGAATGCAATGCACTTTGAATAATCGAGTTTGGAATTCTGCTGCGGATCAGCCGGATCACCATCAAACATCGTTTCACAGATGTCGACGCCATCAGCGGCAAGTGCGATATCATAACTATCGGTTGCCGAACACATGGCAAAGAGGAAACCACCGCCAGCGGTGAAGTCGCGGATTTTTTTTGCAACGGCGAGTTTCATCATGGAAACTTTTTTGAACCCAAGTTTTTGAGCGGTCTCTTCCTGCAACCGAACATCTTCCTGGTACCAGGCAGCATTGCGGAATGTATACCAGAACCGTCCGTACTGTCCGGTGAAATCTTCGTGGTGAAGATGAAGCCAGTCGTACTTCGGGAGAATGCCTGACATCACTTCTTCATCATACACCACCTCATAAGGAATTTCGGCATACGTTAAAGCAAGAGTAACGGCATCGTCCCACGGCCTTTTATTCTTTGGTGAATACACGGCGATCTTCGGAGCTTTCTCGAGGCGTACCACATCCATGTTCACTTCCGGGTTGGATATCTCAGTAAGAATCGCTGTTCGCTGCACATCGGCAATTACCTCATAGGTAACTCCGCGGATGGCACATTCTTTTTCGAACAACGGAACATCGAGCAGCATGAAACTTCCTCCTTTGTAATTGAGAAGCCACTCGACAGGAATATCCTGCAGCAAAGCATAGTAGGCTATGCCATAGGCTTTCAGGTGATTCTTCTGGCCATCATCCATTTTGATGAGGATGTAGGCAGCCTGCATCTGTGCTGATGCCAGCAGGAAAACAAAAATGAAAATTATTTTTTTCATGGTCAACTGCAAAAGTAACAAAGGTTAAGATGCGGGTACGGAACGGGCTTAAAAATTTAATTCCATCAGGCGACTGTTCTGATGATGGAGAACCTTTCGTCTATTTACTCTCCAATTTATCCAGGAGGAGTGATAATTCTTTCGTCGTAATCGTTCGATGGATTTTTTTTGCCTTAAGTCCTTCGATCAGTTGCTGATCACCTGTCCATAGTTTGGCTTTCAGATGTTTCGACAAGGCGACAAAAGGAGTATCATTCATATCAATTTTAGTAAGAAGGATTTCTGTTTCGGAAACAATCCTGCCGGGAATAAGCTTTTCATTAATAAAAGTAATATGTTCAGTTACCAACGATTCGAGTTCAGCAATTTCATTTACAGAAAGCCCGGTTTTGTTTTGAAGCTTTTTTCGATGCTTCAATAGTTCCACTCTTAAAAATTCGCAGGTATAAAATTCGAAATGATTTTTGGAGTTCATCAGAATTTTTCCAATCCGGCTGGATGAATTGAGAATGGCACTGAAAACGATATTCGTGTCAACAACAATTTTCACCTAATGAATTTCTTGCGATTTTTAATCCACCATTTCTTATTGACTTCGTCTGCCAGTTTATCCACTTCTTTTTGAGAAACCTTAAACCCGGATGTTAATTCTTTGTAACGGGCATAATTTAAAAAGTCCTGCAAGTCATCAGTATTCACTGATGCAGGTAACCGGATGATGACCTCCCTACTGGTTCTTTCAATTAACATTTTTTTTCCTATTTATTTCAAAGATAAGAAAAAATAATGTCATTGACATACCAACTGCTAAAGGTTCAGGAATTAAATGAAATAATTCCGGTTTTATTTTTCACCCGATCAACGCAAACCGTTCCTTTACGAGCGTATCGGATTTTTTTGACATCAATTTCCTGCCGTCGTATTCGATCCCCGACAGTACGGTAAATTGCAACTCCTCGTTCACCTTCACTTGTTTCAAAAAGAATTGCAATTGTTCGAGTGAAAACTTTCCGGTTTCAAATTCAAAACCTGCAATCGTTCCGATTTCCTTTTCTACGATGATTAAGCTTTTCCCAGGCCGGGAATCATTTTCTTCTTTTAAAACAGACGAACGGTACAGCGGAAACAGTACATTCTCATTCAGCAGTTCCCTGAAAATTATTTTTTTCTTTTGCTTGTTGTTGATGCGTATTTCAACCAGGCTCTGGTAATGATTCATCAAACCGGAAACATGGAAGACGTTTCCCAATTCCTGCCACGACTTAAATTCACTCACATGATTGGCGCTGAAAAAAGAAGTGTCGAAGAAAGCTTCATGCAGAGGTGTCCTTATTCTTTGCGCCGCAAGATGAAATTTTTCCCAAACCGGTTCGTCAAACCTTCCTTTAACAAGACGGCAACCGATTCCAAAATAATTGATCCTGATTTTTTCCAATGGCGATTCAAAACGATTATTTGCTGACGGTCTTGTTCATTTTCTTCTGCAACGATGAGTTGTCGCTAGCTTTCACACAAGCCGGCGTATTAAAGCTACAACCAGCGGGGGGCACGCCTGTAACGATGAAATGCCGCTTGACTTGTTAGTATGTTAGCCTTATCTTTGGCTTCTAATGAGTTTCTTCGATAAATATCCTAAACTTAAAGAAAGACAGTTTTTAGTGGAATTAATGGTGAAAACCGTTTATTCGACTATGGCTTTGGAAAACCAAACGGTTGAGCAATCGATGGTCAAGGATATTGTTTTATCTGTTATTAGAGAACAAGAATCACATAACAGTAAGCTCTCGTTCAATTAATACTTTGAGAGAATCTATATTTCCTTTGTCCGCCTGACGTAATGCGTCAATGTATTTGCTTCTGGATTCGCCTTCTCGGAAATAAAGTTCCAGCGGTTGGTAACCGAACTTTAAAGCCATTAAGTTCATTACGAGCCTTCCTGTTCTTCCATTACCATTATTGAATGGATGAATTCGGACAAATTCATAATGACCGTATGCTAACGTCTGAATATGATCGGGTTTGGTTTTAGCATGAGAAACTTTGTAATTGAGCTCATCAAAATACTGGTACATTAGATTTGGAATTTGAGAAGGCACTGGTGGTTCAATTTGTCCAACAGTAACAATGGTTGTTCTCCATTTTCCTGCCCAGTCGTAAAGTTCTCCGAAAGCAATTTTATGGATTTGTAAAACTAAGGAAGAAGTGAGTTCAATATTCTCGTCAAGATTAAAAATGTGAAATTCAGCATTAGCAATACCCTTCGCTTCAAGCTGATTAATTTTGTCTTTATCAGTGAGCCCAAGAAGATTGTCTTCAGGTGAAGGTGTCCAACTTGTATTTTCATTTGTCATTTGCTGAATCGTTTATTTGCCTTTCTGCTAACGCACAAGAAACTAAAGAAGTAAACTTTTGAAGGGTTAGAAAGCACGACTGTCCACGCAAAAAGCTTGCGCCATTAAACTCTCTACTATTCCGTTTTCCTCAGGCGCAAGCTTTTTGCAAAACGCAGGATGCTTATTACTTGCACAAACTTAACCAACGTAAACTGCTCTTCAAAAAATTATTGCTTTTTAATGTTACGCGAAGTTTACGCTTTACTCTCGATCTGCACTGTTATTTTTTCATTGAGTGCTTTTGAAATTTTTTCTAAATAATCTTTTTTCAATTGAGTTCCATGATTTATATTTATATAATAGGGTGTCCCCGAAAACTGTTTATATTTTTTCTTTACTCCGACATTGAATGGCTTATCTGAGATCAAAGGTGCACCACTGATTACTGGTAGTTTTCTAACTCTGTCAATACCAAATTCTCGGATTGACTCAATAAATGTATCTATTGCTTTATTCTCATTAATTATTTTCCCATTTGGAAAAATCACTTTAAGAATTGTGTGTTCTGCTCTCGCATTATCTCCAGTAGAAACATCGGACTTAGAATTATCTTCGTATTGATCTTCTTCAACTTCTTTGATGTCGTTATTTTCATTTAGAGAATTTACTACAAAATCGTCAGTCGGTCTGAAACCGCAATATTTTTCAGTTTCGTCAGACAATAACTGAATAAAGTCAACAGAAGGTTTAGCCAATAAATTTTTCCATACGACAGGAAAGGATTCATTTATTGCGATTTGTTTTTTCTGTCCTTGTAAAGAATCTTCTGCGGACCGAAGAGCATTACCGTTCTCGGTATTCTCCTTGGAAAGAAAACAAATTAATTTTTCAGATATTTCATCTGAATTTTGAATTTTCAAATCAATCGTGAAAAATTTTCTCTGCTTCCAATCACCTTCTTTTAAAGGTATATAAAACCACCAAGTCAGACCATTAGTTAAAATTGCAAGAGGAACTCCTGAGCTAAATGAATAAGTTAATAATTGTTCCTGGTGTTTTTGTTTATCGAGATCTTCTTCCTTAATTCGTTTTACTTCAATAAATACTTTATTCGAATTTTTTATTCGCAAAGCATAATCTACTCGTTTTTGCATGCTATCATCAATAAAATATTCAGGAAATATTTCGTCACGATTAAAAATATCCCACCCGAGAATTGAAAGTATTTTCAAAACAATCGTTTGTTTAGTTGCTTGCTCGTCAAATTGAGATATGTCCTTTATCTCCTTTATCGTTTCAATAGCTGAATTTAATTTTTGTTTCATCTGTTTATTATTTTTGTTGACTGTTAATTTAAATTTCGCATAACTACCGAACTAAATCCCCACCCTAAAAGTAACCAAAAAAGAAATCCAATTCCCGCCAACAGGAAAAATCAACAACTCCATTCGATTTCGTAATCGTACAGGTTTGAAAAATTGATTTTAAAGAATTGTAAACGCTGATTTAAAAAGGACTCGGTTCTTCATCCGTCATGTCGTTCATCCTCGAGCCGACAATGATGCGGTTGGCCTGGTAATCCACGATGGAGCCGCTTGGCGTTTCAGCAGGCGAATCGCTGTATTCGAGATCGGTGAACTTGGCAAGACGATCGATGAACTTCAGCTTCACCGTTTCCAGCGCGCCGTTCCGGTGTTTCGCAATGATGATTTCTGCCACACCTCTTGTCGGCTGGTTGTCTTCATCCACGTCGATCTTGTAATATTCCGGTCGGTAAATAAAAAGTACCATGTCGGAATCCTGTTCAATGGCGCCGGACTCACGGAGATCAGAAAGCTGCGGACGCTTGATGCCGCCGCGTGTTTCAACAGCACGGCTCAACTGCGAAAGGGCGATGATCGGAACATTCAGTTCTTTCGCAATAGCTTTGAGTGAACGCGAGATGGAACTGATCTCCTGTTCACGGTTGCCCGATTTGGCATCCACGTCCGAACGCATAAGCTGAAGGTAATCCACGATGATGAGCTGGATGTCGTGCTGAATTTTTAATCTCCTGCATTTCGAACGAAGGTCGAAGATGGAAAGCGCCGGCGTATCATCAATGAACAACGGAGCTTCCGAAAGCATGCCGGTCATCGAAACAAGCTGCTGCCACTCGATGGCATTCAGTTGTCCTTTTTTCAGCTTCTCGGCCGGGATGCCGGTTTCAGAGGCAATCATCCGCTGCACCAACTGAACCGATGACATTTCAAGAGAGAAAAAAGCAATCGGCTTCTTAAACTGAACGGCTGCATTTCTCGCCAGCGACAATACGAACGCTGTTTTTCCCATGCCGGGACGGGCGGCCACGACAATGAGATCGGATTTCTGCCAGCCCGAAGTCACCGTATCCATCGACGTGAAACCGGATGGAACTCCCGTTATACCACTTCCAAGTTTCCTCGCCGCTTCAATTTGTTTGTAGGCTTCACTCACCATGGAACCCATGTCCAGGTAATTTTTTTTGATGTTGCCCTGCGCAACTTCGAAAAGATTTTTCTCCGCGCGGTCGAGCAGCGTGAAAATATCGGAAGTGTCTTCGTAAGCATCCCGGATCGTCTCGGAAGAGATGCGGATTAACTCGCGCTGAATGTGCTTTTGAAGGATGATGCGCGAATGAAACTCGATGTTCGCCGCCGAGGCTACGCGGCTCGTCAGTTGCGTGATCATGAAGGGACCGCCAACGATGTCGAGTTCACCGCTTTTCTTCAGTTCATTGGTGACGGTGAGGATATCAATCGGTTCTGATTTTTCGAACAGCCTCCGGATCGACTGGAAAATCATCCGGTGCGCATCTTTATAGAAAGCTTCCGGACGGAGAATATCAATGACGGAAGTGAGCGCATCTTTCTCCAGCATCAGCGCACCGAGAACAGCTTCTTCGAGATCCAGCGCCTGCGGCGGAAGTTTCCCGAATGTATTCAGCGCCTGCGACGGGTACGTTGCTTTGCCTGTGATTTTTCTTCGTGTCGAAGTTGCTTCACCTGTGTGAACCGGTTCTCCTGCTTCTACCATAAACCAAATATAATGAATGAAACGATCGTTTGCTGACGAATCAGAAAAAATATTTCATGAATGTGATGGATATTTATTTTTTTGAAAGGGATGCGAAACTAAAGAAATCTTCATCGCTTTGATGCGTTGTTGAAAACTAATTTTACTTTTGTTACAGCAGGTTTTTTTTGGAAAATTTTGAGCGGGCACCGTTCATTTCAGTATCCATTCATATCATTTGATCAGATAAAAAATGAAAAAGATTTTTATTTACGTGATGGCCTGCTTCTCAATTCTAATTTCCTGTCTTTCATCCTGTAAGAAAGAACAAACATCAAAACCTTCCATTCAAATCACGGCTCCGGCGCCGGGACAGTCATTCAGGGTGGGCGACACCATTCTTATTTCAGCGCAAATCAGCCATGATAAAAACATCCAATCGGCATCGGCCAGGCTGTTGAATTCAAATTACATTCCGGTGGAGCCAGATCAGAATATTTCCGTTTCAGGAACTCATCCTGTCGTACACTTTTTATATGCCGTGGATGATCATTTCCTGGCAACAGGCAATTATTACATCGAAGTATCCGCATCCGACGGAACGGAGACAACCAATGAGTTTGTCAGCATCCACATCACAGAGTTACCCAAACTGCGTGAAGGAGTTTTCATCCTGCGCGCCGCCGGCAATTTTTCATTCAACATCGATAAAGCCGATTCACTCCACAACACGGTGCCGGCTATCCAGGTCAGCGGCGATTATTCAGGTGCATGCGTTTATTCTGTTAACCATGAACTTTTTACCATAGGAAAGACAACAGGAGCTTTCAATGGTTTTGATCTTCAAACAAACACACTGTTGTTCAGTCACCCGGCCACTTCCACCATATTCCCGACGTTCCGGAATCTTTATTTTGCTGAGGACATCATTTTTGTTTCTTATGATGACGGAAACATCAAAGGGTACGATAAAACAGGTGCGCAGGTTTATGCCGTGCAGCAGCAAGGATATTTTATCCCGGGTGTTCTTTTTAAAAACAACCTGTATGTTTTTGCTGAACTGTACTACCCGGCTTTTCATCAAAACAAAATGGGTGTTTTTTATTTAGTATCCGGAGCCGGGAAACAGGAATCGCCTGTGACTATCAATTTAGCCAACATGTATGCACCGGATCAAAATCACCTGTTGCTTTTCGGAAATGATTCATCATCGGCGCAGGGCAAAATCAGCCTTTACACCATTACAGGAAACGGAAGCAACGATCTGCACTCCATTCCTTCCGGGTATTTGCATTCCGCCGTACAGGTTGATAGCGATCATTATTTCATTTCGCATGCCGGCGGAATCTACCTCTACGATTATTCGATGAACAGCCTTACGCCGTACGTAACCGGTTCACCGGTTTATTCCATGGAATATGATGATGTGAACCTTGAATTGTTTGCTGCTTCCGGTAACCACGTGAACGTGTATGATGTGACTACGGGTTTGCAGAAATACGTCATCACAAGCCCCGACTCTGTGATGGATGTCAAACTGCTTTTCAATAAATAGAACTGGTTGATTTTTTTAGACGCCATCTCAAAAAACCACAACCCGGATAGCCGGGAGAAACACGCGGCAGCACGAAAAAAAATTAATAACTGATTTTGTCTGATTTCCTCTCCCACTCCCTGAACGCTTCGATGGCTTCATCGTGCAGGATTTGTTCTACGGGAATTTTCCTGTCGGGCAAAGAGGCCTTGATCTCTTCATAAATAAAAGCGTCGTCGAAATTAATTTTGGCAGCGTCCTCTTTGGTGTTTGCAAAATAAATTTTATCCGGCCTCGCCCAGTAAATCGCTGAAAGGCACATCGGGCAAGGTTCGCAGCTGGTATAGATCTCGCAGCCGGCCAGTTGAAAATCGTTCAGCGCTTTGCATGCTTCACGAATCGCCACCACTTCGGCATGTGCTGTCGGGTCGTTGGTGGAGACGACCTTGTTAAATCCATGAGCAATGATTTTTCCGTCTTTCACAACCACGCAGCCAAACGGTCCGCCGGTATTGCTTCGCATCGTCTCAAAAGAAAGACGAATGGCTTCTCTCATAAAAAACCGGCTATCATTCATTGACGACAGATGCCTGGAAACTGGTAACCTCTTTCTCCACCACCACACCCATCCGGCAGAACTTATCGATTCTCTTTTTTACGAGGGAAGATTTTTCTTCTTTGGATAACTCCGACAAGTGACCGATGATTTCATTTTTCACAATGCCGTACATCAGTTCCGGGAATGTATGTGCTCCTCCCACCGGTTCACGGACGATTCCGTCGATCAGGTTTTGCTTCAGCATGTCTTCGGCGGTGAGTTTAAGAACTTCAGCAGCCTTTTCTTTATAATCCCAGCTTCTCCATAAAATAGAAGAACAGGATTCGGGTGAGATCACGGAGTACCACGTATTTTCAAGCATCAGCACTTTATCGCCGATTCCGATTCCAAGAGCTCCGCCTGAAGCGCCTTCGCCGATGATGATGCAGATGATGGGAACACGGAGTCGTGCCATCTCAAAAAGATTTCTTGCAATGGCTTCACCTTGTCCGCGCTCTTCTGCCTCGAGTCCGGGATAGGCACCGGGAGTGTCGATGAGCGTAACGACAGGCTTGTTGAATTTCTCGGCAAGTTTCATCAGCCGCAGTGCTTTCCGGTAGCCTTCCGGGTTCGCCATTCCGAAATTCCGGTATTGCCGGAGTTTGGTGGTATTCCCTTTCTGCTGTGCGATGAACATAACCGTCCGGCCGTCAACGCTTCCGAATCCGCCGATGATGGCTTTGTCGTCGCTCACGGTACGGTCGCCGAACAGTTCGACGAAATTTCCATCCGTCATCGACTGGATATAACTCAGTGAATACGGCCTGTCCTGGTGCCGCGACAGTTGTACGCGTTGCCAGGCCGTGAGATTGCCATAGATTTTTTTACGTGTTTCTTCCAGCCTCTTTTCAAGCTCCGCCACCGTATTACTGACGTCTATTTTACTCTTTTCGCCAATTTGTTTTTGTTTTTCGATCTGATCAATCAGGTCTTCAATGGGCCTTTCAAAGTCGAGATAGGTCATGGTCTGTTGTTAAAAGATGATGCAAGATAAGATTGAATATCGTTCCGGCAAAATCGGATCGGAATTCATACAATTTTTTTTTACTGTGAAGGAAGAAAAATCGCTGTGCTTTCTCGGTGCCCGTGGTGAATTATTGAATCAACAAGCCTACGAATTGAGAATTAATTTATTCTTACTAATTCGACAAGAATGACTAAAAAAATAAAAATCCTTTCATTCGCTTCCCATAAATTAAATATCTTGCATCATGATTTCTTTTCCGAATGCAAAAATCAATTTAGGGCTTCATGTTCTGGGTAAAAGAGAGGATGGTTTTCATGATATTGAAACGGTTTTTTATCCCGTGGAATGGAGCGATGCTCTTGAAATTGTTCCGGATCCGGATGCGAAAACTAACGTACAGTTCAGAAATACCGGTATAAAAATTTACAGCAAGGACCAGCAGAACCTGTGCATCAAAGCATATCACCTGCTTGCTGCATCCCATGACTTGCCTCCTGTAAAAATGCATCTGCATAAATCCATTCCCGTTGGTGCCGGCCTTGGCGGCGGCTCATCCGATGCGGCGTTTGTGCTGATGATGCTGAATAAAATCTTCGGCCTGAAACTGAATGACGAACAGTTGCAGAAATTTGCTTCTTCACTGGGAAGCGACTGCGCTTTTTTCATTCGCAACAAACCCTGCTTTGCTTCCGGAAAAGGAGATCAACTCGAAGAAATACGCGTGGACCTGAAAAATTATTTCATCATCCTGGTGAAACCAAAAGTCCGCGTGAGTACGGCCGATGCCTACCGCGGTGTAATTCCCTCGAAACCCGCCGCCTCATTGAAAGAACTGATCAGGCTGCCGGTTTCAAAATGGAAAGATGCCGTTCAGAATGATTTCGAGAAAACCATTTTTGAAAAGTTCACCATCATCAAAAACATCAAAGCAAAAATGTATAAGTACGGAGCCGTGTATGCATCCATGAGCGGCAGCGGCTCTTCCGTTTTCGGAATCTTCACGGAAGAAAAAAACCTTCGCCACTCGTTCAGGAACTGCCAGGTGTGGAACGGATTCCTGAAATAACCCCTCGACGTTGCTCGGGGCTAATCCCTCGACGTTGCTCGGGGCTAATCCCTCGACGTTGCCCGGGGTAAATTCGACTTAATGATTTCAGTGCGCCGCCTGCGGCGACTTCTGAAACCATAGTTTCATTAATAAAACAGACTGCCACCCGTACCATGAACGCATTGAAAATATACAAGTCTTCCGCCGGTTCGGGTAAAACGTACACCCTCGTGAACGAATACCTGCGGATCGTCCTGAAACAACCGGAAGATTACAAACACATCCTCGCCATCACCTTCACCAACAAGGCGACGGAAGAAATGAAAAACAGGATCGTGGAAAACCTCGTGGAGCTGGGAGAAGGGAAAAACGAAAAACTAAAAACGGATTTACAAAAAGAACTTCCCGGCGTGAAGATCGCGGAACGTGCCAGGAAAGTCCTGGAGCTGATCCTGCACGACTACAGCGGGTTCTCGGTATGCACCATCGACAGTTTTTTTCAGAAGGTGATGCGGGCACTGGCCAGGGAAATTCATCTGCCGCTGCGTTTTGAACTGGAGATGCGGAAGGATGAAGTGATTGAAGCCATCACTGAAAAATTATTGAACGACGTCGGGAAAGACGCCGAACTTACCGGCTGGCTCAGCGAACTGGTGTTGCGGAAGCTGGATGATGAAAAAAGCTGGAGCATCGAAGGCGACATCCGTTTCATGGCAGACCAGTTGTTCAAAGAAAAAAAAATTGACGATGAAACGCTGACGCGCGACAAAATCAAGCACGTCATGAAGCAACTGAATGAATTCAAAAAAACTTTTGAAACCACCATGAGCCGGTTTGGGGAAGCGGCCGTGAGCATCATCGAAAAAAACGGGTTCAGCGCCGCCGACTTCACTCAAAAGGAAAGAGGTGTGGCGGGATATTTTTACAAAATCAGGAACAGGCTCGACAGCGAAAAATACAATCCGAACACGCATGTTCAGAAAGCACTGGAATCGGCGGAGGACTGGGTTTCCAAAACTTCTCCGAAGAAAAAAGAAATCATGCGGCTGGTGGAAAACGAACTGATGGATCTTCTCCGTCAAACCATTACCTACAGGAACGGCGAATTCCGGCGCTACAACGGCTGCATCGAAGTACTCAAAAAAATATACGTACTCGGAATCGTAAACGATCTTCAGAAAAAACTCGGCGAATACTGCGAAGAAAAAAACACGGTCATGATTTCCGACACACCGAAAATTTTAAATTCATTCATCTCCGCCGACGATGCTCCGTTCATCTTTGAAAAAACCGGGAACCGTTACAAACATTTTTTGGTCGATGAATTCCAGGACACCTCCGACCTGCAATGGAAAAACCTGCTGCCACTGATCATCAATTCGCTCGGCAGCGGAAACTTCTGCATGGTGGTGGGCGATGCCAAACAATCCATTTACCGGTGGCGCGGAGGAAACATGAACCTGCTGGCACGCGACCTGAAAAACGACCTGGAACAATTCGGCCCGATGATCACCGAACATACGCTCGGCACCAATTACAGGAGTAAGAGAGTGATCGTGGAATTCAACAATTCTTTTTTCAGTAAAGTTCCGGAAGTCATCAACCATGAACTGGAAACCGGTGAGGACTCCTTGCTTCACCTGGTCTATTCACCGGAACTGAAACAGGAATTTGCAGAAAAAAATAATTCCGGCGGAACTGTCGACATGCGTTTTTTCAGTGACGACAAGGAAGGCGAATGTGAAGAGCCGCTGAAATGGAAACAAAAATCGCTGGACAAAATGCTGGAAGTCATTCATGATTTATTCAGCAGGAATTATTCACTGCGCGACATCGCCATCCTCGTGAGAAAAAATCACGAAGGCAATGAAGTCGCCGATTTCCTTTTCGACCATGGCATCACCAAAATACTTTCACCGGATTCACTGCTCCTCTCCCGATCCCCGGTGGTGCAATTCCTGGTGAACACCTTCCGGTTTCTCGCTGACAACAACAACCAGGTTGCCCGGAGCGAAGTGTTGTATTATTTTTCCGTTTATCTTTCCAGTGAACCTGTGCAGGATCTGCACCCGGTATTTTCCGACATCCGTTCGCTTCAGTCGAAAAGAAAAAAAACGACTTCATCACACACTCTCTTTGATATAAAAAATTTCGATGACACTGCTTTCAACAGGATTCTTCCCCGTGATTTCACCAACCACCTGCTCTACCTGGGCAAACTCCCGGTGTATGAACTGAGTGAACAGCTGGTGCGGATATTCGGTTTGAATCATCAGCCGGATGCTTACATCCAGCGGTTCCAGGATCTTGTACTTGAGTACGCGGCAAAAAATAATTCCAGCCTCACCGGATTTCTCGAGTGGTGGGATGAGAGTGATTCTGTGAAAAACTGTTCCGTCACCATTCCCGAAAACGAAGATGCCATCCGCATCATGACGGTTCACAAATCAAAAGGGCTGCAGTTCCCGGTGGTCATCATGCCGTTTGCCGACTGGAA
>JAPLDA010000001.1 GCA_026391945.1 Bacteroidota bacterium
CGCAAGACTTTCGGTACGGCACCAAACCGCCAGCACTGGATTGTGTTCTCTTCTTATACGGCAGCAGCGGGTTGTTATACCTATTGGGGAATTGCACTTGAAGAAACCACCAACAACATTTACCTCGTTGACATGCGTAACGGCGGATGCGCATTAAATCTGACGCTCGGTGTGCAAATCAACAGCACGACTGCCACTTCTGTTTACGGGTCTCCGAATGTTCACCAACTTGCTTCATCAGATGCTACACCGGCCGATAATTCGTATTACAAGTTTATGATGGGTTCTCTTCCCACCAGCAATGCAGCTTTGGCTTCTCTCAGCAATGCGCACTATACTTTCCCGTCGACCAATGTGAACATTGGCGGAACCATCACCAACTTTGGCAGTACACCGATCACCACCATCACCATTAAATACAAGAGTGGCGCGAACACCTACACCGATACGAAAACCGGTTTGAGTATCGCGAGCTATGCCTCCTACAGCTTTACCCATGCAACTCCTTTTTTCGTTGCCAGCGCAACCGGTTACCCGATCAAAGTATGGGTTGAACTAACCAGTGATGCAGACCACACAAATGATACGTTGAACACCATGATTTCAGGACTCACTTTTGTTCCGCAGAAAAATATTGTTTTTGAAGAAGGAACAGGAACGTGGTGCGGATGGTGTCCTCGCGGTGCTGTGTTCATGGATTCACTGAAACACACACATCCGACTAAAGTGAATCTGATTGCCGTCCATGATGGTGACCAGATGATGGACAATGCTTATGATGCCGGTGTTGGGGCATTGATTTCAGGCTACCCGAGCGGATTGGTTGACCGCAAGATTAACGACGAGGATCCGTCTAATTTTCTTGACCTGTATGACACCCGCATTACTGATACGGTTCCTTGTGAAGTATTTGTAAACACATCATTCAATTCTACTACACGCCTGCTGACGGTACATGTGAACGGTCATTTTGCAGCTTCCCTGGATGGCGATTACCGTTTCAATGCTGTGATCACAGAAGACGGTGTTACCGGAACCGGTGATGGAACCGCCACCAATAACCTGGATTACGACCAGACGAATTATTACAGCTTCCAGAATCAGAATATCGCATTGGTTGGCGCAGGCCATGACTGGCAGGCTGAAACAGATCCTGTACCTGCGACCAATATGGTGTTTGATCACGTGGCGCGTTCGATCCTCGGTGGTTTCGATGGCCAGGCCGGAAGCCTGCCGGCATCGATTCATGCTGACAGTACCTATTCTTATACATTTACTTATACAGTGCCTTCCTCTTCCAACGTCCTTAACCTGATCACCATTGGCTGGGTTTGCGATGCTTCTACAGGAGAAATATTCAACTCGAACAGAGCCGTGGCTGTCGGAATTAATGAACTGAGTAATCCACATCACTTCATGATTTATCCGAATCCATCTACCGGAATCATCCATATTAAATCGGCTGATGCAGGAAATGAGCGGATGAAAGTGAATGTCATGAATTCACTGGGAATGCTCGTGGCATCTTATGAGAAAATGAATTTTACAGGCGGACAATCCATCGATCTCAGCAAGCAGAGCAATGGTTTGTATTTCATCCAGTTCACGGATGAATCCAACAGGAGTTCCGTTAGCAAGGTCATGATTAACCGATAATATTCGACTTGATCAACAGGAAAAGAGGCTTCATTACCGGAGCCTCTTTTTTTGTCTTTGAATTTTCGCGAATGGAATTAACTTTGTCCTCATCAAAACTATATCATGAAAAAAATCATTGCCCTTGCTTTCTTCATCGTTTTGTTTCATCCCGTTTTTTCACAGGAGAAGGAACAAAAAGGAAGGCTTTTTCCTTCTGTTGATATTAAAACATTGAACGGAGAAAATTTTAACACTTCGAAATTCAGTAACGACGGCAAGGTGATCGTCATTGACTTCTGGGCCACCTGGTGCAAACCATGCATTGAAGAATTGAACACGATTCATGAATCGTATGCCGAATGGAAAAAAGAAACCGGTGTGAAAATCATCACCGTTTCTGTTGATGATGCAAGAACCATGTCGCGCGTTGCACCATTTGTAAACGGCAAAGGATGGGATTACGAATCGTACCTGGATCCGAACGGCGATTTCAAAAGAGCCATGAACGTGAACATGCCTCCTCAAACATTTGTATTGAATGGCAAAGGAGAAATCGTATGGCAGCATACCGGTTTTGAACAGGGCAATGAAGAAGAACTTTTCGAGGCCATCAAAAAAGTAGCAGCAAATAAACCGGCGACGGAAAGTAAATAATAATAACAATTCATTCCCTGTGATGATGGGCAGAAACATATTCCCTGGATTCTCTTTATTCATTTTATTTATTTTTTATTTCAGTCATTCCGTTGCCCAGGGCATTGCCGGCGGCGCCATACACGGGAACTTTGAACTGGACGCTCAATATTACAGGACCGATTCATCCATCGGAACTCCGGCTGTTCCTGAGAAAATGCTTTCCAACGGGTTTGCTAATTTTATTTATGAGAAAGATAATTTTTCGGCAGGGCTTCGCTATGAAAGTTACCTCGACCCGATGCTGGGATTTGACCCGCGTTACAAAGGATCCGGAATCACGTACCGTTACCTGTCTTACAAAAACGAAGAGATGGAAATCACCGTTGGTAATTTCTACGAACAATTCGGCAGCGGGATTATTTTCAGAAGTTACGAAGAGCGCGGTTTGGGACTGGACAATGCCATGGAAGGCCTCCGGTTGAAATACAATCCGTACAAAGGAATTTATTTCAAAGGCGTGATCGGCAACCAGCGCGACTTCTTTTCAAAAGGAGAAGGAATTGTGCGCGGTGGAGATGCGGAGATCAACCTGAATGAAACTTTTTCATGTCTCGCCAGCAGCAAAACAAAATGGATCATCGGTGGCAGCTTTGTGAGCAAGTTCCAGGACGACCAGGATCCTGTTTATATACTTCCGAAAAATGTCGGCGCCGGATCCGGAAGAATCAATATGATTCATGGAAACCTGAACATCAGTGCTGAGTATTCAATCAAAGCAAACGATCCTTCTTCCGTCAACAAATACATTTATAAAACCGGTGATGCTACCATCGTGAATGTGATCTATTCTAAAAAAGGTTTCGGCGCATCGCTGGGTGCCAAGCGGATCGACAACATGAGTTTCCGTTCCGACCGGTCGGCGACATTGAACAGCCTGATGATAAATTACCTCCCGGCGATGACCAGGCAGCATACCAACATGCTGTCGGCTTTTTACCCGTATGCCACGCAACCCAACGGTGAATTCGGTTTCCAGGGAGAAATCTTTTTCAACCTCAAACAGGGAACAAAATCCGGCGGATCGTACGGAACGGATGTGACGCTGAATTATTCCCGCGCATCGGATATTGATCACCAGCCGACAGGCGATGATCTCGGTTATACCTCTGATTATTTAAAGTTCGGAAAGGAAATCTTCTTCCAGGATTTTAATATTGAAGTCAACAGGAAGGTGAGCAAAAAACTCAGGTTGATTCTTTCCTATGTGTATCTTGACTATAACAAAGACATCATCCAGGGAAGCCGCGGCATCGGTCACGTGTACTCCAACATCGCAATGGCTGAGTTGAACTGGAAGATCAATTCGAAAAATGCCATCCGTACGGAACTGCAGCATCTTTATACCAAACAAGACCAACAAAGCTGGGCCTTATGGCTGGTTGAATACACGGTGGCTCCGCACTGGTTCGTCGCCGCATTCGACGAATACAATTATGGAAATGAAATCAAGGACAGCCGACTTCATTATTACAACGGCAGTTTTGGTTATACAAAGAATTCGAACAGGGTGTCACTGGGATTCGGCCGCCAGCGTGCAGGAATTTTCTGCGTAGGCGGAGTGTGCAGGAATGTTCCCGCTTCAAACGGTTTCACCCTGTCGGTGACCAGCAGCTTCTGATAAAAAAAATAATCAATGAAAATAAAGATCAACTACCTGGTTGGAGTTTTGTTTATCGTGACTTTTTATTCATGTGATAAAATAGATGCTCCGTACCGTGAAGAGTCTTCGAAAGGAATTGTGTACATCAACCAGGAAGATTCTCTTACCTGGAACGGGGATACGCTTGCATTTGCAGCAGACAATTCCACTGCAGTAAAAAAAGTTTTAGCGGAAGATTATACCGGCCATCTTTGCGGCAATTGTCCGTATGCCGGTGTGATGCTGAATGATACGATCAAACCGTTGTATAATGAAAAACTGGTGGTGATTTCTGTTCATGCCGGTATGTTTGCATCACCTTGTCCCGGCGGGCTTGCATGCCCCGGCGGAGCAGCACCTCCGGGTGCGTTTGCCACTGATTTCAGCAATGTGACGGGTAATGACTGGGATCATTTTTTTGCCATCTCATCCTCATTCGGAAATCCGAATGGAATGATTGACAGGAAAGATTACCCTGTATCGAATGTAAAGAGTACAGAAACATGGGCTACCAATATTCAGAGCGAAGCAGCGCTCACACCGGAATGCAGGATCAGGATGATCACGCGTTTCAACCCGGTTACGCATGAACTTGGAGCTGCTGTGCAAACAAAATTCATCAGCAGCCAGACGGATACGTTCAAACTCCAGGTCGTTCTCACCGAGGACAGTATAGTGGACTGGCAGGAATGGTATGCTCCGAATCCGATCCAGTATGATCCGAATTATGTTCACCGCTATGTTCTTCGCGGAGGCATCAATGGTTCCTTCGGGCAAATCATTGCGACTGGCAACACCATTTCAGGTGACATTAAACTCAATGGCTTTTCTTATACCCTGAACCCGGCATGGAATGCCAATCACTGCAAGGTGGTTGCTTTCATATATAATGCAACCAATAAAAGGGTGATCCAGGTGGAGGAGAAGAGTATAGAGTAGTGTTTTTATGCTGTTGATCCGCTCTGGACGGATTGAGAGGATGTAATTGCGGCGGTTAGTCATTATCAGTGATACCGACTTTTTCAGGCGCATTATAGCATAATCCTTATTTTTATCTCCTTTTTAATGGATTCCCCAAAAATCATAATATTTATAGTCCGGCTCTTGACTTGAATATATATGTTTTCGTACTTTGTTGTCGGATTTGAATGAACACAAGATGACAAATCGGTTTTTTGTTGAACTTTTTTGAAGAGAAGATTCATTAATTTTTTCATTGAAGAACTTTTAGCGATGTGTTCGGGTAATTAATTAGTCAGAGAAATTAGTATTAAGCCCGATCATTTCCGGGAAGTGAAATTGCTCTATCAACAAACAATAATATCATTCAAACGCTAAATTTAACAAACATGAAAACAAAAATTGGTTCGTTACTGATTCTCCTCGTTTCAGTAATTGGAATTCTTACAAGCAGCGCACAAACCATTACCACTGTAGCAGGTAATGGAACTTATGGTTATTCCGGTGACGGAGGACCAGCTACCGCTGCATCTTTCGGTACAATTCCTTCAATCGCATTGGATGCTTCCGGAAATCTATTTATTGCCGATGAATATAATAATCGGATTCGTAAAGTAGATAATTCGACAGGGGTTGTGACAACCTTTGCAGGAAATGGTTCTTTTTTTCCGCATCCTAATGGTGTACCAGCAACATCCTCAGCAGTGTTTGATCCTACTGGAGTGAAATGCGATGCTTTAGGTAATTTATTTTTATGCCAATATCCTGCAGATGGTGTAAGAGAAGTAACCGGTGGTCTTATATTCAGACTTACCGGTTTTAATGGAGCTGGTCATACAGGTGATGGCGGACCCGCCATTGCAGCAGCAGATATAACTCCAACGGGGGTGGCGGTAGATGCTTCAGGCAATGTCTACTTTGCTGATCGCGATGATCATACTGTTCGTGAAATTAATACTGCGGGCATCATTTCGACCATTTGTGGAATACCCGGAAACGGTGGTTATTCCGGAGACGGTGGACCTGCGACTTCAGCTCAAATTAGTGGCCCACAGGGATTAGCAGTGGATGCTGCAGGAAACCTGTATATTGGAGATTCAGGGAATAACCGCATCCGGAAGATTACCACATCGACTGGTATCATAACGACTGTGGCAGGAAACGGTAACGGGGGGTATTCAGGTGATGGCGGACCTGCTACTTCTGCAACATTAAATAGCCCGCATGGAATCGCATTCGATAACACAGGTAAATTATACTTTGCTGATTACCAAAATAATGTTGTACGCAAAATAAATGCATCAGGAGTAATTAGTACGATTGCCGGAAATGGTACAGCAGGATATAGCGGAGACGGTGGTCCTGCGTTAAGTGCAGTTCTATCATGGCCGAGTGATGTTGCAGTAGATGCCTCAGGCAATGTATATGTTTCAGATCAGGCAAATTTTGTGGTACGAAAAATTTCTGCTCCGGCTGCCCCGGTTCCCACACTTTCAGAATGGGGTATGATTTTACTTTCAATAGTTGTTCTCAGTATGGGTGTGTATTTTATTAAATCTAAAGTTGCCTGATAGTTAACGTGCGATCCAATGAAATAAAAATACCGCTGACAGGATGGCGTAAAAACCATCCTGTCATTTTTTTTGTCGGGTTGCTTGCTTTGCAAGTCATCGCATTCTACATGATCTATAATGAGCCCTGGTTCCAGGGCAGGTTGTTCAATCCTTTGATCAACGTGTTCGCGAACTTATCAGGAAAAATCCTGAATGTGATGGGTCAGGCCGTGACAGTTTCCGGGGACACAATTTCATCGAACCTGTTTTCCGTCGGAATAAAAAAGGGCTGCGATGCGGCAGAGCCAATGGCACTGTTCATTGCCGGCATCATCGCGTTTCCTTCTTCGATCATAAAAAAACTGTGGGGACTGCTTGCCGGTTTAACTGTTCTCTTTTTTCTGAACATCATTCGCATCGTTTCCCTGTTTTTTGTCGGTATTAAATATCCCGACTGGTTTGATGCCATGCACCTTTCTGTGTGGCAGGTGATTTTTATTTTGATCTCTATTGCGTTGTGGTTTCTTTGGATACGTTGGAGTATCAACAAAACCACAGTTTCCTGAAATAAAAATCACGGTGATGAGGATGATTTTTTTTCTACCGGTATAGTGAAAAAAAACACCCGGAAGATTTTTACCTGCCGGGTGCTTCTTTGAAAAATATTTTTTCCCCTAACTTTTCTTCAGGTACTTCGCTAGCCACAGACCTGTTAATCCCCAGCCAACCAATCCGTCAATAATAAAACCTTTGGTGTAATGCCATGGTTCATACATCCAGTTGTGTCCCATCATCGGACCGGTTAAAATGTAGATGATGGCAATGAGCATCACCATCCACCAGCGCATCAGGAAGGAAGCATCGCTCTGGTAAGCCAGCGACAGCAACATACAGGCGCACAAGACGGCAAGAAACGAATACAAAAGTCCCATGAGTACCGGTGAAATACCCATCGGCGGCGTAGAGGATATGTAAAAAAAAGTGGCAGCCGGTTTGCCGATCGTTTTATTCATCACCTCTTCGCATTTCTTTTTGTATTCAGGATCGAATGCCGACAGGTTGGTGTTGTCAACAGCAGGAATCATGTAAGCGCCCGTTTCCAGTCCGGCGTTTTTCATTGCGGCAAGAATGGAATCCTGTGCAGGGGTGTAATGAAAGGTGTTGAAATGCACCGGCGACATCATCCAGGAAATGGCACTCCATGCAAACAGAATAAGGCCCCCAACGATGGAGGCAATCAGAATTTTTTTCATAGCGTTTGTGTTTTGAAGTTTGATGAATATGTTTTGGTGACCGAAAGTTATAGATGTTAACTGAAAACGCAAACAATTTTTTCATCACCTGAATTTCACGGCACAAAAGCGTATTTTGTGACAGAATTTAGAAACCAATAGGATGCTAAGAATTGTATTTTGTTCCTTGCTATTTATTTTTTATTCCTTGTTCTTGCCTGCGCAAGATTTTCACGCCGGAGTAATTGCCGGCATGACCACCACACAGGTGGATGGCGACCGCTTGTCGGGTTTTAACAAGGCCGGACTTGTTTTCGGAGGATTCGTGAACCGGAAATTATCTGAAAGCACGTCGCTGCAGCTGGAAATTATGTTCATTCAGAAAGGCAGCCGCAAACCTCCAACGAATGATGATCCTTCCTTGTATGAAATACATCTGAATTATTTTGAAGTACCTGTCTTGTTTAAATTCATTGTCGTGCCGAAGTTTGAATTTGAAGCCGGGGCTTCTGCAGCGGCACTTGTTTTTTCAGAGGAGGATAATGAAAACGGCCAGCTACAGACGCTGGTTCCTTTCAATAAAATTGATTTTTGTGCCCATGCCGGATTCAATTATCCGTTCACGGATCATTTGACCTTTAACTCCCGTTTTAGCTATTCCATCGTGCCCATCAGGAGATTTTACCAGGGATATTATTGGGCCGACGGAGCCCAGTTCAACAACCAGCTTACGTTCACTCTCCATTACCAATTTTAAGCATCAATTATTTTTTTAACTTTGTTTGATTAAGAATAGAAACAATTTTTGTTTCCTGATGAACTTTAAAGTCTTCGATCAACTATGATGACAACCCATCCCATCGACCAGGTAGGAATAGAAGAACGCATTTCCCGTTTCACCAAAAGGAGCATCAAGAAGGAATCAAAACTGGAAGCGCTGAAACTTGCCATGAGCATGATCGACCTCACCACGCTTGAAGCCAAAGACACTCCCGGAAAAGTGATCCAGCTTTGCAACAAAGCGATGCATCCTCACGATAGCCTTCCCGGAATTCCTCATGTAGCAGCGGTGTGCGTCTATCCGAACATGGTGAAGATTGCGAAGAAGGCTCTCGGGAATTCCGGTATTCATGTGGCGGCCGTCTCCACTGCTTTTCCCAGCGGCATGTCATCTCGTAAAGTAAAAATTGAAGAAACGAAATGGGCGGTGAGAGAAGGTGCTGATGAAATCGACATGGTGATTTCACGCGGAAAATTTTTAGCCGGTGAGTACAATTTTGTTTCGGATGAAATTGCCGCCGTCAAAGAAGCGTGCGGCGATGCTCACCTGAAAGTGATTCTTGAAACGGGAGAACTCAGCACGCTCGACAATGTACGTCGTGCCAGTGATTTGGCGATGGATGCCGGCGCTGATTTCATCAAAACATCTACCGGGAAAATTCAACCGGCGGCAACGTTGCCTGTCACGCTGGTGATGCTCGAAGCGATTCGTGATTTCTATCACCGGACAGGAAAAAAAATCGGGATGAAGCCTGCCGGTGGAATCGCTACTTCTAAACTTGCCATTCAATATCTTGTTGTGCTGAAGGAAACGTTGGGCAACGACTGGATGAATGCCAGCATGTTTCGTTTCGGCGCCAGCTCTCTTGCCAATGATCTTCTCATGCAGATCGTCAAAGAACAAACCGGTGTGTATCA
>JAPLDA010000058.1 GCA_026391945.1 Bacteroidota bacterium
TCAAAATTTATTTTTACATTTGGTCAACAAAATCAGGCCTTTCCAAGGAAAACAGTCATGAAAAAATTGTCCCAAAATCACCCGGTGGTCTCCACCATTTCTTTAGCCGGAATCCCGGTAGTCGGCGAAATCGGCCAGACGAAGCTCAACAAATTGTTGGTGGGCTTTAGCCAGGGGAGTTTTAAAACGGACCAGGAAGCAGCGTCGGTACTGTACCGGACTTCCTCAAAAAACAAACGGTACCTGATGCTAAAGACCCGTTTGAAGGAAAGGGTGCTGGACCGGTTTTTCCTGGCCGATGAAAACTTAGTATGGAAAAGCCAGTACGGAAAATCGTATTACCAGTGCGTTCGAAATGTGTTTGCCGCGCAGATCATGATTACCAAAGACAGGAGGAAGAGTGCTGTTGATCTGTTGAGAATCACCCTTCAGAAAACACGCTATTACTCCTTTACGGATTTATCGTTTATGATCACGCGGATATTACGGCATGATGCTGCTCTCAAAGGCGACCAGGCCAAATGGAAATACTATGACCGGCTGACGAATCATTATTACAAATTGCAGCAGGCCGAAATATCGGCCGAAAAATATTCCGAGACGATCGTTACGGAGTTTGCACGCAAAACACCTTCTGATAAAAAAATTAGTAAAAAAGCGAAAGCCTGTTATCAGAAAATATGTGAACTGTCGGCGAAGCATAGGTCGTATGCCATTGAGATGGATAAATTCAGAACCGGCATCCGGTATTATACCATCGTCAAAGAACACCGGAAAGCGATTTACCTGTGCAGCCAGTGTGAAAAGTATTTGTTCGACAATCCCCAGTTTTTACAAAACGTCCGGATTGCCGAAATGGCTTTGTTTAAAATGGATAACTACCTCGCTCTTCGCGATGCGGAAAGGAGTGAACACTATGCCGCACAATGTGAAAAGTATTTCAATAGGGAACACCTCAACTGGATCATTTTTAAGGAATATGATTTCCTGCTCAGCATGCAAACGGGAAATACAGTGCGGGCATTGCAGATCTTTTATGATGTTACCGGTCACCTGAAATTTAAGGACATGAACCCGGAACGGCGGGAGAAGTGGAAGATCTTTGAAGCGTACCTGAATTACGTTTTGCCCGATCAGCTTCCCAAGAAACAGTTCAACCTTTTCAAATTCCTGAACGAGATCAGCATCTATTCAAAAGATAAGAAGGGATATAATTTTGCGTTGATCGTAGCGCAAATAATTTTGCTGATAGAAACCGGGAGATTTGGCAAACTGGTAAAACTGGAAGAGGCATTTGATAAGTATGTAAAACGTTACATCAGCCGGAAAAATAATCTTCGCAGTTATTATTTTTCCAAGATGCTGCTCGTTTTGTTTCGATATGATTTCGATCCGGAAAAATCACGACAGATCGGGACCAAGTTCCTGGAAAAGCTCAGCAAAATAACGCCTGTCTATAACGGTGAACTGGAAAGCACAGAAGTCATTCCCTACGATATGCTATGGGAACTGCTGCTGAAAAAATTACACAACCAAAAAGCTGAGACGAAGAAGAACGCAACAGCATCCGGTGACCGCTGAACAGTGTGCCGGAATTATTTCGAAGAATTTCTTTTTTTGTAACGGCACAATCCCTCATCGAGGTAGTCGAGGTATGTTTTTATCGCGGGCGTGTAACCGCGCGGTTTTGCGAGCAGTTTTCCGTTGTTGTCGAGCAGCACATAATAAGGCTGCGAGTTGGTTTTATAAACGGAAGCCTGAAGGTCGCTCCATTTGTTTCCTGTAGTTTTAATTTTTCTCCCGGTCGTGGCTGAAACAGTTTGCTGATCAGCAGGAAGAAGTTCTTTGTCGTCCACGTACAGTGAAACCAGTACATAGTTATTGGAGAGACGGTTCAACACTTTCGGATCGCTCCAGACGTTGTCTTCCATCTTCCGGCAGTTCACGCAACTCCAGCCGGTGAAGTCGATCATGACAGGCTTGCCCTGGGCTTTTGCATAGTTCATTCCTTCGGTTAAATCATGAAAGCAGTTGAGGTCATGCGGGCAATCGGTTGCATTCGTTTTCCATTCCTTGTAAAATTCAGGAGGAGGAAAGCCGCTGATCAGTTTCAACGGTGCTCCCCATATTCCCGGTGTGAGATACAAGGCGAATGAAAATGAAAACAGCGCGAATAAAAAACGGCCGATGGAAACATGTCCCGTTTCACTGTCGTGTGCAAAACGGATTTTTCCAAGCATGTAAAAACCAAGCAGGGAAAAAATGACGATCCAGATGACGACAAAAATTTCCCGTTTCAGAAATCCCCAGTGATAGGCGAGGTCCACGTTGGATAAAAACTTCAGCGCCAGCGCCAGTTCGATGAAGCCAAGAGTAACCTTTACGGTGTTCAGCCATCCACCGGATTTTGGCAATGAATTCAGCCAGCTCGGGAACATGGCGAACAATGCAAACGGAAGGGCAAGTGCAAAGGCAAAACCACTCATACCGGCAGCCGGTCCGATGTAGCTTCTTCCGTGAGCAGCTTCCACCAGCAATGTTCCGATGATCGGGCCGGTGCAGGAAAAGGAAACGAGGCATAACGTAAAGGCCATGAAAAATATCCCGATCAGTCCGCCGCGGTCGCTGGCATGATCGGCTTTGTTCACCCATGAACTCGGCAGCGTGATTTCAAAAGCTCCGAAGAAGGAGATGGCGAAGATGATGAAGATGACGAAGAAGGTGAGGTTGAAGAAGCCGTTGCTGGCCAGGTCGTTCAGCGCATCTGATCCAAAGGAAACGGTGACGATCAAACCCAGGGAAACATAAATGCCGATAATGGATGCGGCATAGATCAAGGCATTCATCAGTCCTTTTTTCCTGCTGCCGCTGCGTTTGGTGAAAAAACTCACTGTCATCGGTATCATCGGGAACACGCATGGAGTGAGCAAGGCAAGAAATCCGCCGAGCATGCCGGCAATAAAAATTCCGATGTAGGATTTGTCGGCAGCGATTTCTACTTCATCAGAGCCGCAGCCTTGTTCAAGCTGTGCTTCATTTCCCGGATCGGAATGGTTGAAAGAAGAATCGCCGGGAACCGGGTTCAGCACGGCATGAGCGGTATCAGGAGGATTCTGACTGGATTTTTTTAAAGTATCCGGATCCGCATTTACCGGGGAGAGTTTCGATGTTTTTATTTTTCCAAAATCAAAAACAAAACTGGTGTCACTGAAAATGCATGACTCTTTACAAGCCTCGTAATCGACGGTTCCCTGTATCCTGCAGCCCTCTTTCTTTAACTTTACTTTCTGTTTAAACGTTGCTTCATTGGTAAACAACCAAACTTTTACACCAAAGGTCGAATCAAATTCAACATGCGGTTTGGGTTCAGTCACTTTTCCTGATAACTGGTAACAATCATTCGGTTCGAATTTATAAACCATTGGCAGCGGCCCGCCATCGGGCGTGAACTGCGAATAAATATGCCAGGCCTTATCCAGCTTTACATTAAAAACAAGCGTTGCTTCTTCTTTGGATGATTGCTCAATGGAAAAAGTCCATTTGGCGGGGTTGAGGATCTGGGAAAATGAACTGCTGCCGATGAATAAAAGCAATGCGAAGACGGCTGCTTTTTTTATTGGCAGTGAAAAGAATTTTGTAAAAATATTTTTTAGTCTGTGTATCATCCGGATCATTCCCTCACTGATTATTTTCCTGTGATCTTAACCAAATTAAAATCGAAACTTGTTTCTTTAAAAATACAGGCGTCTTTGCACACCTGGTATTCGATGGTTCCTTTTATCTTACAGTTGGTTGTTTTTACTTTTACTTGTTGACGAAAGGTGACTTCCTTGTCGAACGTGAGAACCTTGGTTTCGAAAGTAGAATCATATTCCTCATGCGGTTTGGGTTCGATGCATTTTCCCAGAAGTTCATAGCAGGAATTCGGTTCAAATTTAAAAACCATGGGCAACGGTCCGCCGGCGGGAGTATTTTGAGAATACACATGCCATCCTGCATCGAGTTTTAATGTGAAGACCAGCAGGGCTTCTCCATTGGAAGAATATTCAGTGGAGAACGTCCATTTGTCGACACGCGGCGCCTGGGCGAATGAGAAAAGATGAAGGACGGTAAAGATAAAAACAGCGATTGTTTTTTTCATAGAGAAACCGGGTTGATGCGAGGGTTCACCGTTAACGATAAAACCGGGATTTTGTTATGCAAGGAGGCGACTAAAGTAAAAAAAAATCACCAGCCTCCGCCTGCACCACCGCCACCGGAACCGCCGCCTCCAAAGCCGCCGAATCCACCGCCACTGCCTCCCCAACTTCCTCCTCCTGAAGAAAACCCTCCCCAGGATCCTCTGCTGCGGGCCGATGCAGCATTCAGCAAAGCCCAGGCAGCCCAAAAACCGAGGTTGTTCTGTCGGGCATAATTCTTTGTCTTTGAAATTTTGGAAACGAAGACGATGAAGAAAATCAATCCGAACAGGACAAGAAAAAACCAGGGGGCATTGTCTTCTTTGCTGTTACGCTTCATGTAATCGTCGGCGGTAAATTCTCCTTTCACAATCGACATGATGGAATTGGTGGCTGCATCGAGACCTTCATAAAAATTACCCGCTTTAAAATTCGGCCGGATGTCGTTGTTCACAATCCGTTTGCATAAGGCATCAGGGAGAACTCCTTCAATTCCATACCCTGTGGTGATCCACATCTTCCTGTCGTCTTTGGCCACGAGGATGAGCACGCCGTTATTTTTTTTCTCCTGCCCGATTTTCCATTTGTTGAAAAGCTGAACGGAATAATCGGCGATGTCATAATTGCCCACCGATCTCATGATCACGATGGCGATCTGCGTGGAAGTGGAATCGTTGAAGGTCACTAATTTCTGTTCGAGGCTGCTGCGTTCCCCTTCGCTGAGTGTTGCCGTGAAATCAGAAACCAGCGTGCTGGGTTTGGCAGGAAAGTCATCGGCAAGCGAAAGAAAAGGAATAAGGAAGAATGAATAAGTAATACATATCCACTTAAAAAAACTATTACGGAATTGAACTGATTTATTCATTATCACTTATTCATTATTACTTCCACCAAAAACAATGTCATCCGGCAATTCATTTTTATCATCCTTCTGATGCGGGAAATTTTTCTTCAGTGCTTCGCCGGCCATACGGATTCCTTTGCTTAACCCGGTCACAAAATCACCTTCGGTAAAATGATGCTGCATTTCGAGTTTGATGTCGTGCCAGAAATCATCCTTCACAATAGAATGAATTCCTGAATCACCAAGGATGGCGAACTGCCTCGATTCAAAAGCAAGGTAGAACAGGACTCCGTTCCGGTGTTGGGTTTCATGCATTTTCATCTTTTGAAAAATAAATGCTGCACGATCCAAAACATGATCACCGCAATCGTCTTCTATGAAGAGGCGGATTTCACCGGAAGTATTCTGTTCCGCTTCTTTGATGGAAGAGAGGATTTTCTGCCGGTCTCTTTCCGAAAATTTTTTTTCGGCGATCATCAGAATTTGCCATCAACGGAAGGAGCTTTTTCAGATCCTTTGTCCGCTTCAAAATAAGGTTTGTCGGTAAAGCCAAACAGGTTGGCAAGGATCACACGCGGGAATTTTTGTCTCGAAGCGTTGTAGGATTGAGCGGCTTCGTTGTATTGCCTGCGCGATTCGCTGATCCGGTTTTCTGTTCCTTCGAGTTGTGACTGGAGTTCAGAAAAATTTCCAACGGCTTTCAGCTGCGGATAATTTTCTGCCACGGCCAGCAAACGTCCAAGTGCTCCGCTCAACTGGCTTTGTGCCTGCTGGAACTGCTGAAGTTTTTCCGGAGTGAGGTCGTTGGCATTGATGGTGATCTGGGTGGCTTTGGCGCGTGCTTCAATCACTGCCTGAATGGTTGATTTTTCAAAATCGGCTGCACCTTTCACAGTGGCCACCAGGTTCGGAATCAGGTCAGCTCTTCGCTGGTACTGTGTCTGAACATTTGCCCATGCCTGGTTCACGCTTTCACGCGATCCGACGAGGCCGTTGTACATGCTTACTCCCCCAAGTACGATCACTCCAAGGACAATCCAGATGATGTATTTTTTCATAATGTAATGGTGTTTTTGGTTTTGAAATTTTTGTTTGAAGTTGCCGGCGGCATCAAAAGTCCTACCGTAAAAAATTATAATAGCATTTTGTCAGATCATTAACGCATCCTGTTATTTTTTTATCAGCTCATTGAGGATGCGTTCGAGTTCCATCGGGCGTTGGGTTCCGATGCGGTATGGATGGCCTTCGCGATCCGTGATTTCCACTGCCTCGTTGCCACCCGTGTAGAAACGTACCGTTCCTTTCAGGTGCAGGTTGAAGACGGCGTTGTTCAGGTGGTAATGGCTGTATTTTTTTCTTTCCACTTTGGCAATGTCGCTGATGTCTATTTTCACTCTTCGCGTAGTCCACAAGCCGTCCAGCACAAGTGTTTTGCTGAAGACACTGATCCTGATGTGAAGAACGAAAAGTAAAACGATGGAAATAAAAATGATGCTCATGCCCAGCCAGAAGAACAGGTCGCCGTTCATGTTGTTGTGAATTTTCCACCAGTAAACGGCAAAGCAAAACATGCCCAACAGCAACCGGCGAAACGTGGAAAGCTGGTTGTACCCGATGTATTGTTTCTCTTCGAAGAGTGGCTTTTCCAGTGAACTCATTTCAGTTTGCTAAGGTAAGCAATGCGAAACACTTTTTTTGTGCGCCCCGTAACTTTATAACGGTCGTCGATACGATGTCCCAAGATACACACAATGTCATTCCCTGACACAAGGACATGAACATTTTCTTTTTCCGGCACCGACCATTTGGAATCAATCATAAAATCGCTCAGCCTTTTCCTGTGGGTCATTCCAAGCGGATAGAAGAAGTCGCCCGCTTTCCATTTCCGAAGTTCGAGAGGGAAGCGGAGCATGTCCATGTCGAGGCAGGAAATGGAAGCATCGTTGGGAAGGCTGAATTTTTTTTCTTTTTCAAGAGGAATGGTTTTTATCGTCAGCCTGAATACCGTGCTGTTGAAAGATTTCATCGTGGCTGCAATGAAGTGTTCGGGTTCATTTTCTTTTTTCAGTATTGAAAAAATAATTTTATCACGATCGCAGACGATGCGAAAATTTTTGGTGTAAAATATTTTCCCAGACTGTTTACATTCCCAGATTTCCTTCACCTGTGCAGCATTAAAATGGAACGGACTGAGAAATTCATACAGGTATTCCACCGGGAAATCGAGTTGCTTCAGTTCTTTTCTCGAAAAATAAGGAAGCCCGTTCACGTGGTGCGTCAGCCTCATTGTCGTTTCGATGATGGTTTCATTGAAGACGTGTTCGGCAAAAAAAATGTTCTGTAAATTTTTCGCCATCGTTTTTTCAAACGATGGATTCAGCTTTTCAAACAATGGAATAAGATGATGCCTGATTTTATTTCGCAGGTAATGGTCTTCCTGGTTGGAACTATCCTCGCAATACCTGAGTTTGCTTACGCTGAGGAAAGTTTCTATTTCTTTCCTCGAAGCAAACAGGAGCGGACGGATGACGCCGTCATCCGTATCCGGGTTGATGCCGGAAAGCCCGTTGATGCCGGTACCTCTCAGCAGGTTGATAAAAAAAGTTTCGATGCTGTCGTTCAGGTGATGCGCCGTAGCCACCGATGGATACTGATGCAGCAGGCTCAGTTCGCGGAACCAGTCGTACCGGAGTTCCCGCGCGGCTTCCTGGATGGAAAGTTTATTTTTCTTCGCATACGATTCTGTTTGGAATTTTCTGGTGTGAATCTCAGTCTTGTATTTTTTCGCCAGCGCCCTGACAAATTTTTCATCCCGGTCGGATTCCTTTCCTCTCAACCCGAAATTGCAATGTGCCAGGTGGAAGTTTATTCCGGCGCGGTGAAACAATTCAGCCATGGCTACGGAATCAGCGCCGCCGCTTACTGCCAGCAAAACCGTTTTCCCCGGGGAGACCAGGTTTTTTTCTTTGATGTATTCTTTGAATCGCTCCAGCATAAAAGAAGATCAGCGGCCTTCAGTGTTCAGTTCATTTGCAGAGGGAAGATACAAAAAATCTGAATCATTCATACCGGGTTCTGATATTAAATTCCGGGAGATGCCGAAGGATGATCCGCATTTTTTAAAACGAGTAGCATAGCGCCCGCTTTCAGCAAACACTCTTCATATTCTTTTTCGGGATCCGAATTGGCGGTGATGGCGCTGCCCACCATGAACGATACATATTTTTTTTCAGCATCATAAAGAATGCTGCGGATCACGACGTTGAAATCAAAATCTCCATTGGGTGCAACATAACCGGCACTGCCGGAATACAATCCTCTTTTTGTTTTTTCGAAATGCTCAATCAGTTGCATAGCCCTGGTTTTCGGAGCGCCGGTCATCGATCCCATCGGGAATGTACTCATGACGATGTCGGTGACGGTGGCGCCCTCTTTTTTTTCTGAACTAACCGTGGAAATCATCTGGTGCAACCGGCGGTACGTGTAAATGCCAAACAATTCATCCACCCTTACGCTTCCTTTCTTAGCCGTTTTCGACAAATCATTTCTCACGAGGTCAACGATCATCACATTTTCCGATTGTTCTTTCTCATCCTGCATCAACTGTTGTTTCAGACATTCATCCTCTTCCGGATTTTTACCTCTCCGGATGGTTCCTTTCATCGGCTGCGATATGATTTTTTCATTTCTTCCGGATAGAAATCTCTCAGGACTTGCACAGATAAGATATTGATGGTGCAAGCGGAAGAAACATGAAAATGGCATCGGGGAAAGTTCATCGAGATCGAGGTATAGTTTCAATGGATGGGCTTCCACCTGCTCTGCGAAAAATTCCACGCAGTAATTCATCTCGTAAACATCGCCGCGCTGAATGTGTTCCTTGATTTTTTTTACCGTCGAAATATATTCTTCTTTTGAAATCCGCTGTTGGATATCGACATTTCTTTTCTGACGGCCGGGGATTTTAGTTTTTTTTATTTCATGAATAACCTGGACGATGGAGGATTCGCTGATGGAAGAGGGATGAAATAATATTTCAAGCACGGAATTCGTTGGTTCATATTTCAAAACCAGTTCCGGCTGAAAAAAATACAAAGCCGGAAAGCCAAGCCCATCGTGGTTTTCAGAAGAGATAGCTTCGGTTTCGTTTTTCAAATCATACGTAAAAAAACCGAAGAGCCAGTCGCCTGACTGTTCCGAAAGTCCCCTGAAGGATTCGTATCCGTTTTGTGCTTCGCGCATCACACCGGTACCGATGAGCAGGTCAAACTGCGAATACGGATCTTTGAAAAACTGCTGGCCGGTATGGCTGTTCAAAATGCAGGATACTTCCTGCCCGCTTGCCCATGCCAGCAACCGAAGTTGAAAATCCGGATCATTGATTTGAACGGTATGGGATTGCCTCATCACAAGGATAAAGATAGAAAAGAGAAGGCTGACACGTGCGGTGAGACGGGATTTTTACAGTGAAAAAAGTGAAAATTAGTTCGCAGAAATAATTCCTGCCATCGCCTCTATCCACGAAGGCTGATCGTTCAGGCTTTCCACCAGCTGAATTTTTTCGCCGCCGTGTTGTTTGAAAAGATGGTCGTATTCCATTCCAATTTCGTAAATTGTTTCGAGGCAGTCGCTGGTGAAGGCAGGAGCAAAGACAAGAATTTTTTTATCTCCTTTGGCAGCACGGTGTATGATCGTTTCACTGGCATAAGGTTTTATCCACTCAGCGCGTCCAAGCCGCGACTGAAAACATACCGTGTATTTTTCAAACGGCAACTGAAGCCCTGCTGCCAGCAGCCTCGCTGTTTCAAAGCATTGTGCACGGTAACAATAATTATTTTTTTCGCCCAGCGAAGCGCAGCAATTGTCCTTGAGACAATGATCAAACGTGTCGGCTTTCGTAATTTGTCTTTCAGGTAACCCATGAAAACTAAAGAGCACATGATCAAAATTTTTCGGGTGATGTTTTCTTCCGGCTTCTGTGAAAGCATGGATGAAACCGGTATCGTTGCAATAACTGTTGATGAATTTTATTTCCGGGATCACCTGCCAGTGTTGTATGACCGACATGATTTTTTCATGCACGGAACCCGTCGTGGCGGAAGCATACTGAGGAAACAGTGGCAGCACGATGATCTTTTTCAAATCCTGTTTTGCGAAATCATTCATCACCTTTCCGATGCCGGGATTCCCGTACCGCATGGCCAGTTCCACCTGGTACCCGTTGCCAAGTTTTTCCTGCAGCAGTTGTTTTTGCCTGTTGCTCAAATGAAGAAGGGGAGAACCATTTTCTGTCCAGATGTGTTTGTACAATTTCGCCGACTTCGGCGAACGAAACGGTGCGATGATGAGGTTCACCAGCATCCATCTTCCAACCGGGTTGATGTCGATGACTCTCGGGTCACTTAAAAATTCCCTCAGGTATTTTCTTACATCGGGAGTAGAATAACTGTCGGGAGTGCCAAGATTGACCAGTAAGATGCCTGTTTTCATTTGAAAAATTATTCCTGGTGCAGCGAACTGCAGCATTTGTTATGTTGATTTTAATGTACGGATGATTTTTCCTGCGGGGATGGCGATGAGGAAAAGAACCGACAGGTAAGCAGCAAGCACACCGAAGTAATCGCCATGTTTTGCGTAAAATGTTCTGATGTCATTTTTGAACAAGGTTTGTTTGATGGCATCTTCTTCCCACCATGTTGTATGTTGGATGACATCGCCACGCTGGTTGATGAAACAGGAAATTCCGGTGTTGGCGCTGCGTGCAATGCTCTTCCTGAATTCGATGGCCAGCAGCCGCGCATAGTTCATGTGCTGCCTGTATCCCGGCGTATCGCCCCACCAGCCGTCGTTCGTGATCACGAAAATCAGCTGCGCTCCGTTCTGCATGTAACCACTCATAAAACCTCCGTAGATCGATTCATAGCAAATGGCAGGAGCAACACGGGTTCCGTTGGGTGATGTAAAAACAGTCCGCTCTTTTTGTATGCCGAGGCTGCCTGTTGTTCCGCCGAGATCGATGGAAAATTTGTCGAGGAAACCGAAGATGCTCCTGTACGGCATGATTTCAACTCCCGGAACCAGCCTGGATTTATGATACACCTGGATGCTGTCAAACTGATCGATCTGCAGCGCCGTGTTGTACGCATCATAAAAATTTTCACTGTCGTGGAATTTATGAGCGGTGACGCTTGGTTTCTCCCCGTTGTTGTATGCTTTGTACGTGGAAGCGCCGGTGATGAAGGTGGCTGCCGGATAAACGTTCAGAATTTTTTCAATGGTTTTTATTTGCTTGTGGTCGCGCAGGTTTTCTTCCCAGATTCCGTCAGGCAAAGCAGTTTCGGGCCCGACAATATAATCGGTGGTGCTGTCGGCCACGGTGGAAGCAAGACGCAGCAGTTTGGCAAGCTGGTCACTTCCTGTTCCGTTGAATTTTTCACTATACGGATCAATGTTCGGCTGCACCACCACCACGCTTACAGGAGTTCCTTTATCCACATGGCGGTGATAAAGCCAGAGAGAAAAAATCATCGGGAAGATGATGACGGCCGCGGAAGCACTCAGCCCGACAATCGAATTGATCTTTCTCATCACCACCAGGAGGTCATGATTAAAAATATTTTTGATGACCACGAAAAAGAAAAGATTGGCCGCGAGGATCCACACCGATCCGCCGAGAACTCCCGTGAATTCATACCATTGAACATACTGCGGATGGGTTGCAAATGCGTTTCCAAGCGTCAGCCACGGCCAGGAAATTTCCCAGTTGAGATGGAGGTATTCAAAGCCGATCCAGTACACAAAGAGTGAAACATAACCGGGCGCCAGTCCAAGATTTTTTTTGGTGATGTGAAAAAGCTGCCAGACGATGGCCATGAAAAAACTGTTCAGCCCGAGTGCGACAAAACTTCCGACATCGGTGGAATTGTAAATCCACCAGGTAGTGAGCGTGTTCCACACCATCAGCGACAGGAAAAAATAACCAAAAAGTTTCCACCGGCCACGCCTGATTTCATTGGTGTGGAATAAATATTCGATCCATAACATCGGAACGAAGGCGATGAAGATGAAGGGTGCGAATCCTCTTTCAGGCCAGGCAGCCCATAAAAGAAAACCACTTAACAGAGAACAAAAAAAGTAAGAGGTGATCCTTTTAGTCTTCGACATAAATGGGACGCAAGATGCTGAAAATTCAGGAAAGGAAATTTATCTTAACGTGAATTAACAAAAAGATTTTGGTGCTGCAAAATAAAAAAAGGTGAGCACTCAGTACCCACCTTTTTTTTTCCGGCAAAAAATAACCTATCGCATCAGGTACATTTTTCCCCAGCCTTTCTTAAAGAACTTATCAGCCTCGGTTTCCCGGTGTTCGATGATGTCGCCGTGGAGATTGGTGATCACACGGTAGAGGTAAATGCCGTTTGCAAGCTGGTCGCCGAATTCATCTTTTCCGTCCCATGCATAATCGGTGATGTTACGACCGATGTGAATGTTTCCCAGTTCTTCCTGAGTGATCTCGCGGACTATTTTTCCCGTAACGGTCATCACCTGGATTTTCATGTACGTTGGAATTTCATTGCCGGTGAGCAGGAATACAAAACGGGTAGAGGTGGAGAATGGATTCGGGTAATTCAGCACTTCCGTAATGGTGGAATGGTTGACGACTTCGAAGGAGATTTTATAATTGTACCGTCCCGATTCATTTTTGGATTTGTCGGCAGCTTCCACTTCTAAAATGTAAACTCCATCTTCGGTAAAGACCGGGTTCCAGTCGATGCGGCAACTGTTTTTCGGAAGCACGGCCGGTGTGAAGCGCATCATGTTTCCAAAATTCTGAGCGCTGAAAAAGATGCGCTGTTCCGCATTGCCCGTAGGAGTTTTCAGGTACAACCTGAAATCGGCTGTGTCGTTGAGTGCAAGAAATTTATTTTCGTCGTGAAGCTGGATCGTGATGGTCGGTTTCCCGGAAACAATGTCGCCATCAAGAATGTGTATGGCATCGAAGGTAACGTCGAGGATCGGGTTCACCACATCACGGGAGATGTTGAATTTCATTTCCGCGAGGTTGTTGAAATGATATTGTTCCTTCTGGTGATGCGTTCCGTATGGATTGGCTTCCACCCACAAACTGTTGTTTCCGGCTAGCCCGAACGTGGTGTCAATTTCAACGTTGGCAAGCAACGACTGTCCGACACGCAGCGAATCCAGTTTCACCGATTTGATGTTGTGACGGATCCTGTTGTGATCGTACATGTAAAAATCCACCGTCAAACTGTCCAACGGTTTGTTTGCAATGTTGTCGATGGCTATGCTCATCCGGATGGTATCGCCTTCCGCCATCGGGCTTCCGTGGAAACTGAAATGGTTGTTCGCGTTCACGGCACATTCAGGAGATTCATCAAAATAAATCTGCCACTTGTCCATGTGAGGAGGCGTGCGGAGCGTTTCATCTTTCAGGAATACTTCCATTTTCAAATAAGGATATTGTGAAGCAGGAATCCAGCTCAGCGTCGTATCGAATGAATTGGTCTGCATTCCGTAACGCAGCGTATCAAAAGTTCCGGTTCCCTGGTTGAAACCATAAATGTTCAATGCAGAACTGTCTTTCGTAGTACCGGTTTCATACGGATGATTTTTCCAGTGCAGTTCATGCCATTGTGTTGCGGGGCCGATGAGTTCGGTTGCAATGGTTCCCCGATCCCACACACTGGTCATCAGCATTGTAAGATTCACCGAGTCCAGGCTGCTTTGACCGATGATGTTGGTATCTACGGTCGGATCTCCTTTTTTCATGAAGAAAATATACGGATCAAGATCCTGTAAGAATGGTGTCTGGAAACCGACTGAACTCAACGCTGCTGAAAACGCCGGGTAATTGGAATAGGTGTCGTTGAACCAAGAATAAGCGAGGATGTAATCTCCGTTTGGAATGCTGTTCAGCATGGTGTTTAATGCTGTCATCTGCGACGGATCGTTGTAACGGAAGATGAAATAATTTTCAGGACGGCTACGGCAACTGCCGCTTCCAGAAGGATATTGTGTACAACTTCCATTCGTGAGAGTAAACGTATTCGCCTGTCCCCAGCTATTTCCGCAGGTCGTCCATGGTTCAAGGGTGATCGAATCAAATACGGCAATCATCACGGCAGGTGTTCCTCCGCATCCGTTGTATTCGCCAACGGTATTATTCAATGTGTACCCGGTTTGATTGAACATGTAAGCCTGCGACGGAGTTCCATACGATTCAACGCGCAGACTTTTATGATTCACAATGAAGTTGAATTTCCGGTTGGTGCTGTCGGGAACAACGTTGTTATAAGCATCGTTGTTAAACTGGTAAAAATGTTTTTGCGACCATCCGGTTTTTGCAGGGATGTGGATGAACGAACTTTCCTGCCACTTGTATTTAGCCGGGTCAATGAAAACGGAGTCGTTGGCAACGCGCCAGTAATAAACTACGCTGTCCATCAGCGGAATGTTGTTGTTCCATGTAATCACGCCGCCGCTGTCGGTGAGCGTGGTGAAATGAAATGCCGGACTTGGCTGTGGCGGATTTCCGAAGGCCTGGTACGATGTATCCATTTCAAAACGATACGTTCTGATGCCCACCAGCGGATCGGATGTGCTTGCTTTCAGAGCAGTAGTGCTGTATGGAACGATGGCGAACTTTTGCGGATATACGGGCAGGATATCATGTGATGTGATAAACAAAGTTGTTGATGCTGTGTTGTTGAAGTGGTCATCAATTTCGGGAACAGAATCTTCGGGCAAATCAACATCTACGCGGATGGTATTGATGCCGGCCGAATTGAACCCGCTTACATTCATGGTGAGTTGCAGCGTATCGCCGTAGTTGCAGTGAGCAATTCTCCGGATGTACACCGAATCAATACCATTCGGGAATGTGCGTGTGATGATTACGTTGAAGGAATCGGGTACTGCCTTCGCAATGTTCCTCACAATTACGTGTACCGTAAAGGTGTCGAGATCGGTGGTGATGTTGTTCGGGGAAAAGAAAATGTTCGACTGGAGCATCAGGTAATCCGGTTTCTTCCAGCTGTTCATTTTCAGGATGGGATCACCTTCCAGTGTCATTTCCTGGCAAACGGTTTTCTTTCCGAGTTCATTCGAATCCTGCACCTGCAGGATCGTTTGCTGCATCAGCTTACCGACGGGTTCGCCGTAAAATTTGTGGGAGATGTTGTGGTAGAGACTGTCGCAATAATAATAGAGGTAACCAGCATCACCTAAGCCAACGCTGGCAATAAAGGCGACAGAACCTTTGTTATCAAGTGTGACAAACCGTTCGCTGATGCTCTGTGACGACGTATGAATGTCGCCGGCAAAGCAGGAGTTGGCAATGACGACGGGATAACGTCCGTGGTTTCCGTAATTCTCCGGCACATCGGTGCTCTGATCGAATCCGGCTCCGGAAGCATGGCCGAAGAATGTCATCAGCGCCACACCCGTATCCACCTGGTGTTGCAAACCAATGGAAGGGTCAATCACCATCGGGGCGCTGCTGGATTTAAAATAAGAAGTGACGTGGCCTCCGAAAAGCGTGTCTTCAATAATCGTTTTAAATTCATTCAGGAATCCCTGGATCATCAGTTGTTCGCCGGTGTTCGATCCGCCTCCGAAGTGAAGCACTTCTTTCATCCATGGCTGTGGCGGCCCGTTCTGTGCCGTTTCATAATCCTGGACTTTCTGAAGATAATCGGTTACATGTGTTGTATTCTGTGCGCTCAGGCGGCCGGTGGGAACTTTCGGATCGTAGATGGAACCGTTGATTCCATTGGTGAGTAATATGTCAGAAGGGGGATTTCCATACGAAGGCACGAGGTTGTTCATGAAATTCTGCCCGCTGTACCTGCAGTCTCTTGCTGCAATCGATTTGCCAATGAGAAACAAGGCCTGCGGAGGATGAACGCCGGTCCAGTTATCGAGAAGGAATTTGACAAAATTTTTGATAGCAAGCGGATGCTTTTTTATTCCATACGCAAACTGGTCGTACAGTTCATCAATGTCAACAAGCACCACTTTGTTGTTGGTGGTGAGGTCGCGGTGTGCTTTGTAAAACCCAACCTGGTTCCATAAACTCCGGTGCGTGATGATGATGTATGCTGAATCAACCGGGGCAGAAAGGAAGTTATTGAAAATCGAAGGGTTGTTATTCACATAGGTAAAACTGCTGATGGCAGAAGTCGGGACGCTGGTTACCTGGCTGCCGGAAGCGAGGAAACAGTTTTTGGGATTGCTCTGTCCGTCGTTGTCAACCAGGGCGTGAAACGTATTCCCGCTTTGAACGACAGGATAACGTTTGTGATTCGTCAGGTCATACAAAATAATTTCACCGGAACCTGCAAGGTTGAAATTCGTGATGTCCATTCTTGTTTTTAACTGGGACCCATCATCAGGAACCAGCATTTTAAAAGAGGAAGTGTTTTCAAGATTGTAGGTATGCGGATATTTTACAGAGAGGTAAACAAAACAATCGTGGTCGTTTGAATAAAGCGCCGTATAGGTAAAGTTGGTCGTAGCCGAAGTAAACGCCGCCGGTGATACTGAAAAGTTGTATCGTTTCATGGCGTAACCTGTATAGGAGTCGGAAAAATTCACCCCGGGAAAATTAATCAGCAGGCTGTGCGGGTTGCTGTTGGAGCCAACCACGGCTGTATTGATTTCAAAATTCGGTCCGCTGCTGTAAACGTTTTGGGTGTTGAGCGTTTTCGTCACAGGGCTTCCGTTGTAAAAAACTCCGTCGACCCATCCTTCTGATTCGGTATAATCCACTTCTGTTCCGCCGCCATACGTGGTTCCGGCATTGTAATAACCGGTTTCTTCCTTGTATGAATTTTTAATAAAATAATTCGCGGAGTTATACGAGGTATAGGCCGTGTCGGTACGGACGGTAAATCGTTTATTCAGAAGCGAAGAATTGTAAGTCAGGAAATAAACGGAGGTATCAGTGAACAGGCTGAAGTTGGCATTGGGCTGCCAGTCGGGATCCCTGTACATTTTAGCATCCAGTGATCCGTCGTTCCGTTGTCCGTAAAATTCAATGTAATCATTGCCGTTGATGTGATGGTCGCCATTCTGGTCATAGACGTACAGGTATTGTTCCTGCCCGTTGTGAAAAATCTGGATGTTGCGGTGATCGAGTACAGAAACAGGAATTCCGGCAAACATCATCGTGTTGGCCTGGAGGCGATACACCCCATCCTGCCATACTTTTATTTTGTAATAGGACTGGGAATAGTTGATCCAGGAATTTTCGGATGGCTGTGCCTGGGTCCCTGTACCGATGAATGCTGCAATCAGAAATAGGTAAAGTCGCTTCATTACTTGTGTTTATAGATGTCGAGCTTAAGGGAAAAGATGTTGGAGTATAAGGTTTCCTGGCTTCCTACATTCGAGAGCGCATATTCGATGCTGAAATTTTTCAACCGGATCCCGATACCCATGTTAGGTTGATAGATGGTGGAAGATCCTCCGCCTACATTTTTTACTTTCTGAATGTTCATCACGCCGCCCCGGAGGAAAATAAAATCATCGTAACCGATTTCCAGTCCGATGTGCGGATCCACGCTCACGGGATTGGAACTGATCACTTCATTGCGTTGTCCGTCGAACGTCATGTCGTTGTCGAGTTCAGCGAGCAGGGAGAATTTTTTGGACAGGTTGGTTTTGTAAGCTGCTGCGAGGATAAGTTTCGGCAGTGTGATCTCCATGGAGTTCTTTGGGATTTCATTGTTGGTGAGTGCGAAAGTTTCTGCGAACTGATCGGTGTTGTAACTCCATGCGTTGAAGGTGGAGGTGACATCTTTTCCCAGCACGCCGAAATTCCAGTTTCCTCTTTCGTATTGTGCGCCGAGATCAAAACCAAATCCCCATGCTTTTCCGAAATCACCGATCACGCGATGAATGATTTTAGCGCTGCCACCGTAACGAAGCCCGGCGAGTTTCGCTTTTTTTGCATAGGAGAAATAAAAGGCATAATCAGCCGCTGCAAAGGATTTCAGCTTGTCGTAGTTGATGTTGCCGGAAGCATCGATGAGGTCAAGTGTGTTCGGGATATCATCCACCGAAAAACGAACGATGGAAAAACACAAGGCACGGGAGTCGTCAATCCGTTTTCCGATGGCGCCATAATCAAACTTGGCGATGCCGGCAAAATACTCGGAGTGCATGGCTGTCACCTGAACGTCGCTTTTGATAAGCGTTAAGCCGGCGGGATTCCAGAATCCTGCCGTCACATCATTCACGGATGCAACCTGTGCGTCCGACATTCCCAAAGCGCGTCCGCCTACGCCGATGGAAAGAAATTCATTGCTGTACTTCGGAGCCTGGGCTGAAACAAATTGGATGCTGGCTAAAAGTGTAAAGGATGCGATGGTTTGGGTAAGTTTCATCATGTTTTTTTTGTCATCAGGCAAACGACAGAAGGCGGGCTTTATTGTTTGTCGAACGTTTTACTTTCCAGGTACTTGTAAAGTTAAGAATAAATCTCGCCGGTTATTCCGGGTATCCAATCAAGTTACAATTTTATGATTTCCAGTCTGAATTTATACCTTGTTTTCACGCGAAAGGATACAAGTTATACACCTCTTTTTGAAGATTAAAATTGACCTGGAAGCCCAAAAGTCAAAACATCCTTACAGTTTGAGATTCTTCGTTGCTGATTGGACAGGAAACTTTACTTTTGATCCTGGAAATTTCTTTCTCTTGAAAAAACACATCCCAAATTTTCTTACCTGTCTCAACCTGTTTTGCGGCTGTGTTGCAGTGGTAATGATTTTTCATGATCACCTCGACCGGGCTGCCTACCTTGTTTTTATCGCCGCCATTTTTGATTTTCTCGATGGATTTGCTGCCCGTATTTTCAACGTTCATTCCGCCATGGGAAAGGAACTGGATTCTTTGGCTGATGTGATCACATTCGGATTGGTTCCGGGAGCAGTCATGTACAAACTTTTCCTGCTGAGTGATTTCTCCATGGTAGCTTCCGGTGGAGTTTTTCAAAAAACGTTTCAGTTTTTTCCGTTCATCGTCACCGTCTTTTCAGCGTTAAGACTGGCGAAATTCAATATTGATACAAGGCAATCCGAATCGTTCATCGGCTTGCCGACTCCTGCGAATACGTTATTCATCGTATCGCTGCCGCTCATCCTTCAGAACGATGATTTTCATTTATCGGCACTCATCCTGAATCCCTATTTTCTTGTCATCACCACGGTGGTGCTTTCTTTCCTGATGGTTGCCGGGCTCCCGCTTTTTTCCTTGAAGTTTAAATCGTTTGACTGGAAGAAAAACAGGTACCAGTTTCTTTTGCTGGGTTCGGCCGTTGTCCTGGTTGCCATTTTTTATTTTGTAGCCATTCCGCTGATCGTGTTGCTATATTTACTTTTGTCGTACATAAAAAATGTGAGTATCAATTCCCGTAAACTAAAATCATAAACCGAAATGAAATTCATTGCCGAAATAGAAGTCATGCCGCTGAAAGCCCTGCTGGACCCGCAGGGGAAAGCTGTTACCCACGGACTGAAAAACATGGGTCTTGGTGAATTGGAAAATGTGAGAATCGGGAAACACATCACATTGGAAGTGGAGGCTGATTCAAAAGAAAACGCAAAGGAGAAAGTGGAAACGGCGTGCAGGAAACTCCTGTCGAACCCGATCATGGAGAGTTTTCATTTTACCCTTTCAGAAAATTGATTTTTATACCAGCCGGTAAATTCATCTCCTCAATTCAAAATTCTGGCCGAGGTACACTTTTCTCACTTCTTCATCATTCGCCAACTCCTCGGCAGTTCCGGCTTTCAGGATTCTTCCTTCAAACAACAGGTAAGCACGGTCGGTGATGGAAAGTGTTTCATGTACATTGTGATCGGTGATGAGTACACCGATGTTCCGGTCTTTCAGATGTGACACGATGCTTTGAATGTCTTCTACGGCAATCGGATCCACGCCGGCGAATGGTTCATCGAGTAAAATGAATTTCGGATCCACGGCCAGTGCGCGTGCAATCTCCGTCCTTCTCCGTTCGCCGCCTGATAAAAGATCTCCGCGGCTTTTTCGGATTCGCTGCAAACCATATTCATCGAGCAGTGATTCCAGTTTTTTATTCTGTTCTGCCTTTGAATAATCCGTCATTTCCAGAACCGCTTTGATGTTGTCTTCCACGGTGAGCTTCCTGAAAACAGAAGCTTCCTGGGCGAGGTAACCGATTCCCATCTTCGACCGTTTGTACATCGGCGTGTTTGTAATGTCAGTGTCATCGAGAAAAATTTTTCCTTCATTCGCCTTGATCAGCCCGACAATCATATAGAAAGATGTGGTTTTCCCTGCGCCATTCGGACCGAGCAAACCTACAATTTCTCCTTGCCCGACCTGTATGCTCACATGGTCAACAACGGTGCGGCTTTTATAACGCTTAACTAAATTTTCAGATCGAAGGTTCATGAGTTTACCTGGTAACAGGACACAATATTAGGCCTTTCTATTCAATATTTTTCATTAACAGTTTGAACGGTCATGTCTCAGTTTGATTTATTTCGCGCAAAGTCGCATAGTTGCAAAGATTTCTTCGCGTTCTTGGCGAGAACCATTTTGACAATTTTATTCAAAGTGAGACACTATCGTCTTACCTGGTATTTATTTTATTTCGCCCTCTCCTTCAACAGCCGACAACGGGATGTCATCAGATGATCACCTCGAAGCCGAACCGGATTCCGAATTTCGAAATGTTCGGGTGATCGAGGTAGCTGAACCGTTTGATGAAATCAATGCGCCCGAACTTCAGGATGTTTTCAATTCCCAACCCCGCTTCGATGTAAGGTTTCCGAATGGTGAAAAATGAATTCGGTTCGAGGAGGATGTTCCTGTTGGCATCGGAAACATTTCCGATGAGGCAGTTCGCCGTGACCAGTTCACGGAGTTTCAGTTTTCTCAGCAAAGGAAATTTATCCAGGAAGAAACCGTTGAAACGGTGTGTCGCCATCACCGAAACAAACTGGTCGCTCACGAATTCGTAATAGTTCATCAGGTTGAATGTGCTTCTGTCGTAGGTGTACGTTTCATTTCCTTTGTGCACTTCCAGCAATGGGTATGGAATCACGTTCCAGGTTTTTCCGGCTTCAATTTCATAATCCGTTTTTCCCAACACACCGAAATAAATTTTATCTCTTAATTTCAGGGCAAGCTTGTGATAAGTCAGGGTACTTCCGAAAAGATTTTTCAACCCATAGGAATAAGCAACACGTGTTATCGGGTAAATACTTCCCAGGCTGATTCTCCCGTTTTTTCTTCCGACAGCTTTTTTCCGTTCGATGAATCGTTCGTTCACGGCAAACCGGAGCGCGAACGTAAATTCCGCAGAGTTGATCACGTTGCTGGTGTCATGGTGCGAAGCATCGGTGTAATACGTAAACCGCAGTTCTTCCAGCGGCAGCAATTTACGGTGAGCCAGGGAAAAGTTGGCCGTCAGCCCTTTTATAAAATCAGTTTCATAAAAAACTTTTTCTTCGAGGATGGTGTTGAACTTGGTGCTTTGTATCCGACTCAGCAACGTAACGAGCACATTGTCGCGTGCAAACGTAGTGGCGCCTTGTCCGAGCTGTTCCACATCATTCTTATAAGCGAAGCCGAACGACGTGTTGTGTTTCCCGGTAAGATAATATTCGGCTGTTCCGCTGTACTTGAATTTTTTATCGCGCGTACCATACGCACCGTAGCCCCTGAACTGGATGGCTTTGTCGAAATTCAGATTGGTGCGTCCGCCGAATTTGAACCGGTTGCCCTCGTAGTTGTTGTAGCTGTAAAAGGAAAAAATCTGCCCGACGTCAAAAGACCCTTCCTCCAGGTAGCCTGTGGCCAGCACGTTCAGCACATCGAGGTAGGTCTGGAAGGCAGGAAGTTTCCGGATGGTATCCACCATCGCATAGATCTTCCGTTCCTGGATTGACAGTGTATCATGCCTGTTGTCGATCCAGAATTTTTCCGTCTTGCCGGAGGCATCATCGAGGACCGTTACACTTTGGTTGTTGTCTGCATAAAACTCTTCCGGCTTGGGCTGATTGAGTACAATGTCTTTGTACGTCGTTGTTTTCCTGGCGATGAATCCCATTTTTTCCTTCGACTTTGTTTCCGTCGGGGCAATGTTGATCACCAGGATATCTTTTCGAAGCATCCACTGTCCGTCGATCTTTTCATAATCATCCACCAGCACGAGGTCTTCCACGAAGTTGATGTTGGCATCATCGGCGATCCTCATGTTGATTTTTTTAACCGCCCACGTGGTGTCGTTGATCCACATGTCGCCGATGAATGTGAGTTCCTGTTTTCTCCTCGGCTTGAACTTCAGTTTGTAACACCATTTGTCACCGATGAAGGCGCTGTCGAGCAGGTAGAATTTATAAAACAAACTTCCGCCGTCGGCCAGCGGACTTTCAAATCCTTTCCCGAAAAGATAAATGTTGTTGTCGTAAATGTTGATGTTCTGGTAAAAGTCGCCGAGAAACTGCTGGATGCTGGAGTTCTCGATGCCGGATGCCTTCACCGCTTTGATGACTTCCTTTTTTTTCTCCGGGCTCTTTTGATAATACACATCGGAAAGGGATTCGGAAATGAAGACAGGCAAAAACGGTTTCTTGTTGGTTTCGTTGCTGTCGACATTATCAAAAATAAATTTAAACGGCTTGAAGATTTTCCTGTTCTTGAACTTGTCGCTGATGTTGTTCACGTCCATCTCCAGCTTGTTGTAAGCTTCGTACTGGTAAGCGTTCACGTGAGTCTTGTTGTTGTTGTCTTTGTTGTCCCTTACATGCCGCATGATGATGTCGGCCGGATTCTCCCCCGCTTTCACATGCACTTCCGGCAAATCGAATTTGTTCACGCGCAAGGCAAAATTGATCTCCTGCGTTCTTCCTTTTTTCACGCGGATGGTTGCAGGGAGATAACCAATGAAAGAAGCCGAGATGCTGTCGACATCTTTCAGGGTTTCCAGCGTGTAGCGGCCGTTCATGTCGGTGTTGGTTCCAATCGTAGTTTTTTTGAAAACCACGCTGGCAAAAGGAATCGGTTCATTGGTAAGAGGGTCGTACACACGGCCCGTCACCTTCGTCACCTGTGCAAGGGTAGAAACGGAAAGAAAGAAAACGAAAAAAATAAAAATCACCGGCAGGAATGTGCGGCTTGTCATTTTGGTCATAACGGCCAAAGATAATTGAAAAGAAAAACCTTCGCTACCGGCCCTTTTTGTTTTTCACATTTTTTTTACCGGCGGGGGAATTGGGTTTTACCGGCGGCTTTTGAGCAAAAGATATTTTCGGAACCGGTTGGATAAATTTTCCGGTCAGCGTCAGCCACTGTGTTTTGCTGAAACTCACAGCGAGCCATACGATGAGAGCGAAATAATAACTGTTGGTATTTGACCGGGCAAAAATTTCATTCCAGAATTCTATTTTTTTTATTTCGCCGGCATCCAGGTGCAATCCTACCCAATTCGAAATCGTATAGTGATGAAGGATGATGATCCTTAGTTTGACCATCACGAAAACAGTCATCCATAAATAACCAAAGAATAATGCAAAAAACTTTCTTCTTTTCGAGGTGGGTGTAGCGAGGATCAGGGCGATTAAAAAAGCAGTGGCGATAAAACCAATTCTCCGGAGTTTCAACGGGTAAACGGCTCCTTTGAAATCATTGCCATTCACCCGCAGCGATTTGTTCGAGAGATAAAGTTTCGTGTCATGGTCCTTGCGCTGTTCATCTTCGAGAAAAATGACTTCCTTGTCTGTGAGCCGGTTGAACACCTGGTTGACCGATGTCCGGATAAATTTTTCATACGCACGGTCGATACCGGTTTGAGGAAGCAAAAAGAAAATATACACGGCCGCGAAGATGGCCAGGAACTTCAGCAGAGGTTTGTAATGGATCATGCGGGCTTTACTTTATTTGTGATACCCCGGGCCCAAAGAATCCAATACCCCGTTCCCAAAATAATAAAGATGATTTGCCAGACGTCGATGTGCATGGTTTCAAAAAGATCGTGGTTGTAAATGCCAACCAGGAACAACGATACAATACGAATGATATTAAGCAGGAACAAAAAGGACAAGCCGATGATCAGACCTTTTATTTTCGATCTCCATGAAGCAGGAAATGCAAGCATGCCGGCCGTCACCAGGGCCATGGGCTCCAGTGCATCGCAGCCTTTTTTGATGCCCACCGAAAATTGCGAAGAGGAAATCGTATCATTCAATACGGTGGTTCCATAACCCAACACATTTAAAATTTTTGAAGACAGGCTTGCATATAAATTCACCACGTGAAAAAAAATCGTATCCTGTAAAGCTGCATTGTAGTAAAGGATGTAAAATAAAATCATCTGCAGGATAACACCTGCCAGGAAAAGAATAAAAGGGTGACGGATGCGCCACCCTTTTATTTTTGAAAATTGAGAACCGGTATTCACAATGTTGTTACCTGTTTGCTGAAGTTTATGCCATTCTTATTTTTTGCCGTTTGCTGATCAACCATGCGCCTGTAGCAAGAAGCAAAAGTGCAAAAATGATCAGACCCCACTGCGAAAGTGTTGGAATCGGAGACGTTGTAGCAACCGTATCCAGGTACATATTCGTTGAAGAACCAGAAGGTGTCCAGCTTTGACCGCCATCCGTAGTTAATTCAGTAAAGATATCAAAGAAACTGTCGATCATATACCCTCCTGTAACCTGTGTGATGCTAGTTTGTCCCAAACTCTGTAACGTTGGACTTTCACGAATCATGACTCCGCCTGGCAAGGTGCCGCCGGAAATATCCAATTGCAGCATTTCAGTATCAAAGAAACCGGTAGATCCACCGGCGCCGTTGTTATGAACCCTGACCGTCACATTTGCATTCGCCGACATCGGCTGCCAGGAAGATCCTCCGTTGGTGGAAACTTCCATGTGAATGCTGCTGCTGAATGACTGCACATAGGTTCCACCCGGAGGTGGAGGGGCTTGTTGCGAAGAAAAATTATCATGCGTGATGTTCCTCAGCAAAAAACCATTGGAGTAAGAAGTAATGTCTCCGGCCAAACTTTTATACGGGCCATTCGACGGAAGTGAATTCGATATGAAAGTAGAAACCGGAAGGTAGGTCACCTTCGTGGTTAAAGGAACACCATTCAGCGTGAGGTAACAACTGTCTTTGTTAATTCCTCCCCATGGATCCATAAATTCAACGGGTAGTACAATGGAACCTCCCGGCGGTATAGGTGTTACATTTTGTGCTGAAGTCCAGTCCAGGTTGTGAGAGCCGCCGGCTGGTGCCTGGCTGGCCGGATTAAAACCGGGAGCCGTGCCGCTTTTAAATGACTTGCCTGCCGCTGCCGTCAGGTGCACATCATTGGCTGCTGCAGCACTGGTATTTTTAAGGGTAACTTTTGCCAACTGTCCGGCTTTAACCGGGATTGAGTTCGCCAGGACAATGGCAAGGATCATTACCAATCCCAAAATAAATTTTATCATGTTTCTCATTTTTGATTTTTTTATTCCTGATTTCTCAGGGATGATTAAACTAAATATTTCTGCTGATCGTTTTACGTTCTCATGCGAGCAGTTGCGGGAGAACAAGTCTGGTTCATGTGCAGGATGACTGCCATTCCGGTTATACAGACTTCATAACCGGGTTACGGGTTTTTGTTTTGTTTCATGCTGATGGGTTTTGAGTGAGTAGTTTATGGTGTTGATGAAATTATGATCATAGTTATAGAGATGATATTCATCTCAACTTTCCTGATAAATATGACGGATAAAAAAAGAACTCCAATCTTACTCTAATCTTAATGGCACCGGAACAAAACCTGTTTTTACAACTGCCTTTTTGCAGGATCTTTCCTGAGGTTTAGCACAAAGTTATATGAAAAAAAAACTGATAAGTCAAGAGGTAATGTGAAACGGTTGAAAACTTTTTTCAAACCTTTAAAATTGAATTAAAATCAAGGATCAATTCGTCATGCAAACCGCTGTGATGGCCCGATTAGCAGTCATTCGGGAGTCATCACTCCAGGAAAAAGGGGAACCTAAAGAACGACATCCTGTTTGCTAAGAATTTTTTTCTTTCTTCTTCACCACGTATGCACTCACGAAAATACTGATCTCGTAAAGGATATAAAGAGGGATGAAAACCAGCATCAGCGTAGTGGCATCGGATGTAGGAGTGATGATGGCTGCCACGATCAGGATCACCACCACGGCATGGCGCCTGTACGTGCGCATGAATTTAGGCGTGAGCATCCCGATCTTGGTAAGGAAATAAACAACGATCGGCAACTCGAACACCACGCCGGTAATCATCGTCATCGTGGTCACCGTGGAGATGAACGAATCGAGCGTGATCGTATTTTTCACTTCTTCACTCACCTGGTAGGTGCCGAGGAAGTTCACCGACATCGGTGTGATCACGTAATAGCCGAACAGCACGCCGGTGATGAAAAGAAAAGAAGTGTAGAACACGATTCCTTTGGCGTAGCGTTGTTCATTCTGATGCAAAGCCGGTTTGATAAACCGCCACAGTTCCCACACGAGGTATGGAAAGCCGACTACGAGTCCGCCAATGAAAGCAACCATCATGTGCGTGGTGAACTGGGCCGATATGTCGGTGCTGATGAGGATGAAATTAATTTGTGTCACGCAGAGGTCGTCGCTGAGATGAAATTTATGGGCGAGGTAACACATGGCGCGGTACGTAAAGAAGTGCGGGTTCTTGGGAGCGAGCAGTACGCCATCAAATAAAAATTCCTTAAAACAAAAGAGCACGACGGCCAGCACCATGATCACCGACACCGCACGAACGAGGTGCCAGCGAAGCGCTTCGAGGTGACCGAGGAACGACATTTCCCCAGCCGTACCATCCTTATTTCCAAAAAGTGCTGCCATGCGCGCAAAACTACGAATTAGGAATTAAGTACCAGCTATAGCAAAAACAGAATCGTTTTTAAAGTCAGTGAAATTTTTTTTAGGCTGGCGAGATTGAAAATTTAAGAGAGAATATTGAAGAAGGTAGGAGTCATAATGAATAAGGAATAATGTGAGAAGTTGAACTCCTCTGCTTCCCTACGAACACTGCCTGAAACAATGTTGATTGAATATTAACTCTACTCCAAAATCCTCAATCGAAAATCCTGAAATCCTAAATTGAATGGAACAAGGAATCATGTTGAGCGCGATGTTTGAACTCTAAACACTGCTTGAAATAATTTTCCAGCTTCCTCAACACCAGTACCTTAATAGCAGCAGGCGTTTCAGAGCGTTCACAATAATTGAAACCCGCTCACGTTTATCTCACTTGCAGATTCAACAAATTTGTTTATTTTTATCAAAAAATTTAATTAAAGTAGAGTTTTGAAGAATATGTTAGTTGCGGAAAGACCATTAAGCGAATATTTACAAAAGTATTTCGGTTTCGATAAGTTCAAGGGTGACCAGGAAGAAATCATCAAAAATGTTTTAGCGGGGAAAGACACCTTTGTCATCATGCCGACAGGCGGTGGCAAGAGCATGTGTTACCAGCTTCCTTCACTCATCATGGAGGGAACAGCCATCGTTGTTTCTCCATTGATTGCCCTCATGAAAAACCAGGTGGATGCCATGCGCGGATTCAGCAGTGAAGACGGCATCGCCCATTTCCTGAATTCATCTCTCAACAAAACCGAAATGGCGGCGGTGAGGAACGATGTGAAAAACGGGAAGACCAAACTGTTATACGTGGCGCCGGAGTCCTTAACCAAGGATGAGAACGTGGAGTTCCTCAAAGGAATCAATATTTCTTTTTTCGCCATCGACGAAGCGCATTGCATCAGCGAATGGGGACATGATTTCCGTCCGGAATACAGGAGGCTTCGCCCGATCATCGAAGCGATCGGAACAGTTCCCATCATCGCACTCACGGCAACGGCCACACCGAAGGTTCAGCTCGACATACAAAAAAACCTGACGATGATGGATGCTACGGTATTCAAAGCATCGTTCAACCGCGCCAATCTTTATTATGAAGTCCGCCCCAAAGTGGATGTGATCAAAGAGATCATCCGTTTTGTGAAACAGAACATGGGCAAGTCGGGAATCGTGTATTGCCTGAGCCGGAAGAAAGTGGAAGAAGTGGCACAAACGCTCTCTGTGAATGGCATCCGTGCTCTTCCATATCACGCAGGACTCGAAGCTCCCGTCCGTGCGGCCACGCAGGATAAATTCCTGATGGAAGAAATTGAAGTGATCGTTGCCACCATCGCTTTCGGAATGGGAATCGATAAACCGGATGTCCGTTTTGTGATTCACCACGACATACCAAAAAGTTTAGAAGGATACTACCAGGAAACAGGACGTTCAGGGAGAGACGGCCGCGAAGGAAAATGCGTGACGTTCTACAGTTACAAAGACATTGAGAAGCTCGAGAAGTTCATGAAAGGCAAACCGGTTGCCGAACAGGAAATCGGGAAACAACTCCTTCTTGAAACGGTCGGCTATGCTGAGACTTCCGTGTGCAGGAGAAAAGTGCTGCTGAATTATTTCGGTGAGCGGTATGAAAAAACAAATTGCGGCAACTGCGACAACTGCCTGCATCCGAAAAAGAGTTTTGACGGGCAGGAAGAAATCTGCTCCGTACTCGAAACCATCAAAGCGATCAAAGAAAAATTTGCTGCGGAACATGTGGTGAATGTCATCATCGGTAAAGCGGAACAGGCAGTGAAACTGCACGGTCACGATAAACTGGAAAACTTCGGTGAAGGCTCCGACCACGAGGCGAAATTCTGGACGGCCATGATCCGCCAGGCATTGCTCGCCGGTTTTCTCTCGAAAGACATTGAAACCTACGGTACCTTAAAACTCACCGATAAAGGAAAAGCATACCTGAAAAAACCGACCAAGATCCAGGTGGTGGAAGACAACGATTATGGTAACGTGGAAGCGGATGATGATGATGATATGGCTGGCGGCGGTACGGCTGCTGCTGACGCGGAATTGTTTGCATCGCTGAAAGATCTCCGGAAGAAAATTGCGAAGCAGAAAAATGTTCCGCCTTTCGTCGTGTTCCAGGATCCGTCATTGGAAGAAATGGCGATCCAGTACCCGATCACGATGGATGAACTGAAAAACATCACCGGTGTCGGATCAGGAAAAGCAGCCAAGTTTGGAAAGCCGTTCATCGATCTCATCTCCAAGTACGTGGAGGAAAATGAAATCGACCGCCCGATGGATATGGTGGTGAAATCGGTCGTGAATAAGTCGGTATTGAAAGTGTACATCATTCAGAACATCGACCGGAAAATATCGCTCAACGATATGTCCGTTGCAAAAGGTTTGAAGATGAGTGAACTTATTTCAGAAATAGAATCCATCGTCGCTTCCGGAACCAGGATCGACATCAACTATTACATCAACGAAGTGATTGATGAAGACAGGCAGAAGGAAGTGTTCGACTACTTTAAAACCGCCGACAGTGATTCTGCCGAAGATGCACTCGCAGAATTAGGTGAGAATGATTACACGCTCGATGACATCCGCCTGATGCGGATCAAATTCATGTCGGATTTTGGAAACTGATTTTTTCCGGATGTGAATCAAAAAATCAAAAAGACCTCTGAAATTTCAGAGGTCTTTTTTTGCGTATGGGTCAGACAGGAAAAAATTTTTATCTCACGAGCGTGACGTGGCCGATGTACTTACGCGGCTTCCCGGATTTATCATGAACTTCAATGATGTATTCATACACATCACTCTGGCAAAGATTGCTGTTGTAGTAAGAACCGTCCCATGGCTGGTCCTTGGCAGTGGAATGGAATATTTCTTTTCCCCAACGGTCGATGATCCACATGTTATAATCCACATAGCCGACTCCAAGAGCAATGAAACCATCATTCACTCCGTCGCCATTCGGCGTGAAAGCATTCGGGATGTAAATGGCGAATTCATCTTCAACAATTAATCTTCCGTAAGTCGTATCAGCACACCCATGCATCGTATTTACCATAAGCCGGATTTCAAAATATCCTGTGTCGGCATAGATGTGCGACGGGTTTTGATCGTACGACAGGGGAGAGTGGTCACCGAAATTCCATGTCCAGTTATAGGCATTGATGCTGTTATCGGTAAAATCAATGGTACTGTTCGGAGTGACAACGGATGATGATTGAAAGAAAGCGGCAGTCGGCAACGGATAAACCACCACGGCCTGTGGAACCGTTAAACTGGCAAGGCAACCCGGAGGAGTCTGAATGACGAGTGAAACAGTGTAACTTCCGGGAATGACATATTCATGCGAAGGATTCTCCGCATTGGAAAGTGTGTTGTCGCCTAAATCCCAGTAATAAGATGAGCCGGCAGGAGTGATGGAATTATCAAGGAAGTTGGCAAACACCGGGGTGCATCCTTTGATTTGTGCAGGAAGGAATGAAACAACCGGAAGCGGATTTACCAGCAAGGTCACAGAATCCTTTGCAGCCGGTGTTCCGCAGCCATCCGTGACGGTAACCACAAATATGGAATCACGAACCGGCGCAACGGTAACGTTAGGGCCAACGATCATCCCGCTGTTCCATGAATAATAATATGGTCCGCCGTTACCACCAGAAGCCAGCGCTGAAATGTTTACAGCATTTCCTTCGCAGATAGGAGGCGCCCCGGTGGCGTTTACCTGTAACGGAGGATTCACGGTAACCTGTACCGATTGCTGAGCCGTGGTACAACCATGAGCATCGTGAACGTTGACTGAATAAACAGCTGTAACAACAGGAGAAACATTTTGTGATGCATTCGTATTTGCATTACTCCATACGTAACTGTAAGGAGTTGTTCCGCCCGTTACGTTGGCAGAAATTGTCGCTGACTGGCCAATGCAAATGGTAGCGGCGCCGGTAACTGTCATCGCGACAACTGGCGGTTCAGCAACAAACACAGTAGCGGAAGAGGTACATCCGTGATCATCGGTGATGGCAACCGTATAATTTCCGGAAGAAAGTCCTGTTGCATTTACATTCGTACCACCGGATGGGCTCCATGAATAATAGTAAGGAGAAGTTCCTCCATTCACAATGGCTGTTGCCGTTCCGTCAGTACTTCCAAAACAGGAAGCGGGAGTGCTGTTGGCATTGGGTTGAATAGCCGTTGGTGCGGTTACCTGTACCGATGAAGTATCGGTGCATCCGTGATCATCGGAAACGATGACCGTATAATTTCCGCTGTGCAGCCCGGTAGCCGTCATGTTGATTTGTCCAGATGGTAACCAATAATATTGGTAAGGGAATGTTCCGCCGGCGACAATTGCTGTAGCGCTGCCATCGCTGGAACCGTTACACAAAGCAGGGTTCATACTCATGATCGTATTCAAAGCAGTCGGTTGCCCGACACTTGTTGAGTTTGAAGAAATACATTGGTGTGCATCCGTAACAGTAACAGTATAGCTTCCGAAAGCAAGTCCGGTTGCATTTGCATTGGTACCGCCTGAAGGAGACCATGAATAGGAATAACCCGGTGTGCCGCCGTTTACGATCACTGAAGCGGAACCGTTGGCGGAACCAAAACATCTGGCAGGGATGGATGATAAGTTCAGGTTTAACAGAGCCGGTTGATTCACAACAGTAGCTGCATTCGTTATGCAACCGTTTGCATCGGTAACGGTGACTGAATAATTATTGGCTGCAAGCCCTGTTGCATTTGCATTCGTGCCGCCGGAAGGTGACCAGAGATAAGAATAAGGAGGTGTTCCTCCTCCTGGTGCAACAGTGGTAGTTCCATCAGAAGATCCATTGCATAACGCATTCGTTGCAGAAGCATTGGCAGAAAGAACAGTTGGCTGAGTTACAGTGATTGAATCTGCAGCGGCGCAGTTGTGTGCATCTGTCACGGATACACGGTAATTTCCGGCGCTTAACCCCGATGCCGTTGCATTGGTTCCTCCCGAAGGCGACCATGAATAAGAATAATTTTGAGTTCCTCCGGTTACAATAACAGAAGCGGAGCCGTTCACAGAGCCGTTGCACCATGCAGGTGATGAAGCCATCACAAGATTTAATGCCGCTGGTTGATTGACAACCGTTGATGTATTGATGGTGCATCCATGTGCATCTGTAATATGCACGTTATAGGTATTGGCAACTAAGCCGGTGATGTTTGCTGTTGTTGCTCCGCCCGGTGACCACAGGTATTGATAAGCTGATGTTCCTCCGCCGACATTCACGGTTGCAGTTCCGTCTGCTGACCCATGACACAAAGCATCCGTTGAAATCGTATTGGCTACAAGCGGTGTAGGTTGATTAACCAAAATAAAATCAGAAGCAGAACAGTTGTGAGCATCGGTCACAGTGACGGTGTAGTTACCAGTTGCAAGTCCTGTTGCATTGCTGTTTGTTCCGCCGGAAGGCGACCATGAATAAGCATATCCTGAAGTTCCACCTGCAGCAACCACAGAAGCCGAGCCATCACTGCTTCCGTTACAAAGAGCAGGAGTTGATGTCATTACAAGATTCAAAGGTGTTGGTTGATTGACA
>JAPLDA010000045.1 GCA_026391945.1 Bacteroidota bacterium
GGAAATCATGAGGAAGCGAAAAAATCTTCCGGATCATTTTTTCAACGTTTTCTTTTTCGTTGTAAGTGGGTATGATGACAAGGGAACGGTTCACGAAAATTCAGATAACTGTGACGAAGATAATGAATAGAATCCGGGAATAGGCCGGGATGAAATATTTTAGAGAGCCCTCCTCAGGTAATTGATCTGTCCAAGGTGATAATCAAAGTGAGAGAGCAGGTGAAGGAGAAAGTACCCGGCTGTAACCTCCCTGCCCAGGAAATTCTGCGGATAGGTTTTTTGCAAATCATCGGCGGTAATTTTTTGCAAGGCTTCAGAAATGGTTGCTTTCGTTTGATGTATTGTCAACAGGAGATTTTCTTTTGACATTCCCTTTGAAGCAAATTCCTGTTCCCGGTTGCGCACATACCCTGATTTTCCGAGGACTGCACCGATGAAGTGCTGCAGGTTGCCGCACAGGTGGAGGCAGAGGTTTCCCGCGCTGTTCGTAATTTCACCGGTCGTTTTCCAGGTTGACGTTTCATCGAAACGTTTTATTTCGTCTTCCAATTTTTGAATTTCCCGTAACAGTATTTCTGTATACATATTGATATCCAATTCCATCGTGTGTTTGTTTAATGAGATGCTGATTAATGAATCAAATGCCGGCCTGCTAAATTACGGATTCGGAATTCAAACAGCGGTTGGTAGTATCATCTTTGTCAAGCGGATTTTTTTTCTCTTCATTTGCCCTTCACCTGGTTTTGGAAACTGGCATGGTATTCATAGAGGGGCGACCTAAATCCTAAAAAATATAAAAAAATGAAAAAATTAATTGCAGTGCTTATCGCAGGCACCATGATTACCGGAGCAGCCATCGCTCAAACAGCTACAACTCCTGCTGCTAAACCGGCGGAGAAAAAAGAAACAGCAGCTCCTCAAAAACAGGTTGAGAAAAAAGATGCCATGGCAAATCAAAAGCCTGAAGTAAAAAAGAAGCATCACAAAGGTGGTAAGGGTAAGAAAGCTGAAACAGCAATCCCTGAGAAAAAGTAACCTGGTTAGTTAAAGTCAGAAACCCGGCTCCGTAAGGCCGGGTTTTTTTTATGGTAAGAATTTCAGCAGAATAAAATTATTTTCTTATCCCGATTTCATAAGGATCAACGGAGACCTCCACTTTGTAATCCGGCAACAAATCCATTTGATAGGGATCGGGAGAAGTCATGTCGATGATGGTGATGTTCCCGTTGCGGCCGCCACACGCCGACGTGTGATGCGGTGCATCGCCGTTGGGATTGATATTCCTGTTCGCTACGTACACGAGACCAAACTGATCATCCACGTTCAAACCGTGTGGCTGCCAGCCTGTATAAATGGATTTGATAAATGCATCCGAATTATAATTGATTACGGATACGGTACCGATTAATCCCGGGTTGGTGATGGTATCATTCATACAACTGACAAAAAGATACGGATAGTTTTCGGAGAACTCCAGTTCCTGCGGATTGCCTCCTGTCGGGATCACGGCTATCAGCGTATCGGCAGCCACACTCATCACACGAACCTCGTTCGAATACTGGCAGCTTACATAGTATTTCGTTTCGTCGGGAGAAATTCCGATTTGATGCGGATCAAATTTGCTTACAAAAACCTGCGGACCGTTTTCCAGCCGGATATCCGTTTCCTGTGGACTCCACGGATTTGAGATGTCATATTTGTAAATGTAGTTGCCGAACTGCGCCGTGATATAAAGTGTCTTGCCGTCTTCGCTGACCGCGGAACCATGCGGATACCGCAAGCCCTGGTAGGTCGACTGAAGAGTCATGGTTTGTAAATCAACAAATGCCACTGATCCGTCCGGATCAGGGCTGTAGTTGACAACAAAAGCATACCGGGAATCTTCCGTGATGGTCATCGACGTCCATTGCCCGTTTCCCAATGTCACTTCGCCGGCCAGGCTGTCGTCGCTGGTACGGAATTTCTGCATGACATGCCCGGTTAAAAAAATCACATACCAGAATTTGCCGTCAGGGGATACGATGATGTCGTGCGGACTTTCCACCTGGTTCGGGTTGGCGCCCACCTCAATGATCCTCATGGGCAACTTCGTTCTTGAATCGAAAACGGTGACGAGATCACATCCCTGGTTGCATACATAAAATTTTTTCCGGAAAGGGTCTCCTGAAAATTTAATGTTTCCATTCCGGTCAGGAGCTCCGTTGCGGATCCAGTTCCGTACAGTCAGCACTTCATCATGCGAAAGCGGAGTGGCATTTTTCGGCATGACGGGTGTGAGTGAAATTCCCAAATCAGCATACGTGTTGATGAAATACATGAAGTAACTCTGATCGGCACGATAGGGAATAACGGAAGATCCGTTGGTGCCTCCTTCAAATAAATGATCCCAGGAGGAAAGGTCGAATCCGCCGGCGCCGATTTTACTTTGCGTATTGTGGCACCCTGACGTTGCGCACTTCGGCACTAAGATCTTTGCAATTTCATCCGGGTAACTACTCGCAGGCAATGGCAGGCCTTCTTTGTCGTACGTACAGGTATTTAATGCTGCAGTTAAAACAAACAAGATGGCGTAGTAAAAGAATGTTTGTTTTTTTTTCAAATGCGTATCGCTGAATGGTATCTAAATAAAGATATTGAAGAACTCTGTAAAGTTAATGATGTTACACGATCCTGCCATCAACATGAAGTGAAAGATCGTTCATCACCCTTTTTTCCTGCATACCTGTCCTTTGTATAATCCTGCAAAAACGACTTTTCATTTTCATTCCACAATACTACATTTGCTCACACTCAAAACAAAATACCATGAAAAATAAATTCACACTTGCCTTTACTGCACTTGTCCTCGTATTCACCGGAGCATTTGCACAGACTCAACCCGAGAAAAAATCTCAACCTAAACAGAAAGCTGCTCCTTCCCAAAAAGCACAGCCCAAGATGGATGCGGCCGCCATGCAGGAACAGGGCATGAAAGCCTGGATGGCTTACATGACACCGGGTCCGATGCATGAAATGATGGCCAAATGCAACGGGGATTGGAAAGAAGAGGTCACCTACTGGATGGTTCCCGGCGGTGAGCCGACAAAGAGTACGTCGAGCTGCACCAACTCTATGATCATGGGCAACCGTTACCAGGAAACCAAACACACGTCCTCCATGAACGGGATGCCGTTTGAAGGATATGGAATTTTAGCATACGATAACGGCAAGAAAATTTTTGTTTCGACCTGGATCGATAACATGGGAACCGGTATCATGTACCTCGAAGGAAAGTGGGATGAGAAAAACAAGACCATTCATTTCTCAGGCAAGACAGTGGATCCGATGACGGGAAAAGACATGCATGTACGTGAAGAATTTAAACTGATCGATGATAACAACCAGTTCATGGAAATGTACATGACACAAAACGGGAAGGAATTCAAAAGCATGGAAATAAAATTTTCACGATAGCAGAAAGCAAATTTTCATTCATCCCATAAAAAACCGCAGGCTCAGGCTTGCGGTTTTTTTATTTCACGGATGAACACCGGTAAAAAAAATACCTACCACAGGTTTGCAATTTTGTAATTCATGCTGATCGTCATGAGAAGATGTCCTTCGGATGCAGAGGATGGATTTCTTTGGATGATCACTTTTCCTTCCTCCTGAAATGCTTCCAGGTCTTTCCCGAAGTGCAACATGTACTGTGCTGATAAAGAAAAATCAAATTTCTTTGTAAGGTTTATGTGTGTTCCGGCTCCCGCTTGCATGGCAAGACAAAAACGGTTTTCAGAATTCGAAGGGTCCAGCCGGTCTTTTACTACCGTATAATCGAAACAGTGCCCGGCAAGAAGGTAAGGTTGAAAGAGCTTGTCGAAACCGGTTTCTTTTCCGGGATAAAACATCAGCGACCAGCCGATGTGGTAATCGGTTCTGTTGGCGAAGTCGCCGATGGAAGAAGTGATGTAATCGGCAAACCATTCCGAATTGATTTTGTTGCTGAACCGGATACGGAATTGTCCGCCGACGCCTGTTCCCGTAGTCGCATCTTTGTCACCGCTGAATACGCTGAACGTGTTTCTTGTGCCGAGAGAAAAATTTCCCGGAACTTTCATTGGTGAAATTTCCTGCTGCTGTGCCGCAAGCATCAGCGGGAACAGTAGCATCGCTGCATTTAAACAGAGTTTACGTATCATGATGATGGGTTTAAAAGTGATCGTAAAAAAGTGCAGCCGGGTGTTTTTTTTCTGAAACGAGCCGGAAGCAGAATTATTTTACTTTTTTTCATATCATTGTATTTCACGTCCAGGTATTCATCTGTACAACCACATTCGGTTTTTGAATGGATGAAACAGGAGAAAAAACAGCAAGCCATGCCAATGACAACAGAAGAAGGAGTAAAAATACTTGACACCATCAGGGCAACGATGAAGAAACATGCACCGCCGATGGTCGTCAGTAAAAACGGTGCGGAAGGTTTGGAACTGATGGGCAATAAACCCGTACCTTATGGAAGCAAAAAAATAATGGTGCCGGGAATGTATTTTTGCTCTGTCATCATGAGGAAGGATTCTGTGAACTTTTATTTTTTCCCGATTTACTTTCACCTCGATGATTACAAAGAGAAATGCCCGTCCATTCTCAAATACCTGAAAGGGAAAACATGCTTCCACTTTAAGAAATTGGAGCAGGTGAATAAAAAGGAACTGGATGCTATGTTGAAAACCGGTGTGCAGGCCTGGAAGAAAATGGGATATATGAAATGACTCACACCTTTCGTGCTTTTTCAGTGACGGAAGAGTCCTGGCCGATATTTAACTTTCCGATAACCTCGAACCTTGTTTTATTTCCGCTTAATTTGTTGTCTCAATTTCTATAAACAATACACCATGAAATTTGTAAAGATCAATATCCTTATTGCTTTCGTATTAATTTTCAATTCCTGCACACATAAAACGGGAAATCAATCTTCAAAAGAAATGAATCCCGTGAATACATTATTCGCGCAGTACTACGATGAACTCATGAGGCTCACGCCGATTGAAGCCACGCGTCATGGTGACAACCGTTACAATGATCAGTTGCCGATCGATATCAGCGAATCCTTCCGCGATACATTGAAACTATTTTATCAGAAGTACCTCGATTCATTGAACACGTACGACCGGACGAAACTCAATGAGCAGGACGGAATCAGTTATGACATATTGAAATGGGATCTGCAGATGGCGTTGGACGGATTGAAGTTCAGCGACAACCTGGTTCCCATCAACCAGTTCTGGTCACTCACGATCACGTTCGGACAACTGGGTTCAGGCGAAAGCATTCAGCCTTTTAAAACGGTGAAGGATTACGATGATTTTCTGAAGCGTGCCGGTGCTTTTACCGTTTGGTGCGACACCGCTATCGTGAACATGAAACGCGGCATGGCGGCAGGTTTTGTCAATCCTAAAATACTCATGGAGCGTGTGCTTCCACAACTCCAGTCGATGGTGGTGACAGATGCCACGCAAAGTATTTTTTATCAGCCCATCAAAAAATTGCCTGCTGACTTTTCCTTTTCCGAAAAAAACAGGCTCGACAATCTCTATAAGAAAGCCATCAGTGAACAATTGATTCCTGCGTATAAAAAATTGTACGACTTTATCAAAGATGAATACATTCCTGTGTGCCGCACAGCTGCCGGCATCGGCGATCTTCCGGGAGGGAAAGAATATTACAGCTACCTCATCAAATTCTGGACGACGACTGACATGACTGCCGATGAAATATTTGCTTTAGGACAGCATGAAGTGGAGCGCCTGAGAAAAGAAATGGAAAAGATAAAAGATGAAACGGGTTACAAAGGCGACCTGAAATCATTTTTCACATTTCTGAACACGGACAAAAAGTTTTTTCCTTTTCATGCTCCGAAGGAAGTGCTGGATTCATTTGAGAACATTCATTCCGTGATGATGCCGCAGCTCAGCAAACTTTTCGATGCGGCGCCGAAAACGAAATTTGAAATCAGGCA
>JAPLDA010000026.1 GCA_026391945.1 Bacteroidota bacterium
CTTCAAAGTAAAAAAGAGAACAGGAAAAACTTCGCTGTCCTGGTTGATCCTGACAAAGTGAGTGCAGGCCAGTGCGAAAAAATTGCCGGCGATGCACACGCTGCCGGCGTCGATCTTTTTTTTGTCGGCAGCAGCTTACTCACCGGAAGCAACATCAGCAACTGCATCCATGTGCTTAAAAAAAACTGCAACATTCCCGTTGTTCTTTTTCCCGGGAGTACGATGCAGATTTCTTCCGAAGCCGATGCCATCCTTCTCCTGTCGCTCATCAGCGGAAGGAATGCCGAAATGCTGATCGGGAAGCAGGTGACCTCTGCCCCGCTGCTCCGTTCGAGCAACCTCGAAATCATCTCCACCGGGTACATGCTCATCGACCCGGGACATCCCACTTCCGTGAGTTACATGAGCAACACCACTCCGATTCCTTATGACAAAAACGACATCGCCCTGTGCACGGCGCTGGCCGGCGAACAGCTGGGAATGAAAATCATTTTCATGGATGCCGGAAGCGGCGCACGCGTACCGGTGAGTAAATCCATGACGGAAGCGGTGAGCAAAACGGTTTCCGTGCCGTTAATTACCGGCGGTGGAATTAAAACTCCTGAAAAAGCAATCGAAAATTGTCACGCCGGCGCTGATGTAATCGTGGTGGGAAACTCCATCGAAAAAGATCATTCGCTCATAGCAGAAATGGCCGACGCCATACACTCCGTTCAGACGACATAATTTCTCCTGTCGTTTCTCACCGCCACGGCATTCGCACCGAATTTCATTTTAAATCTCCTGCTGAAATAAGCGGCATCTTTAAACCCGACGGCATGAGCGATTTCCTGTACATTATCCGGTTGTGATTTCAAAAGCTGCATGGCTTTTTCGAGTCGCTGGTTTTCGATGTAGTCCTGCAGGTTGCGCCCGGTAAGGGATTTGAAGAACTGCCCGACATAATCTTCCGAAACAAAAGCGATGTTCGAAATGGATTTATTGGATAAATCCTTATCGAGGTTGTCCTGCACATAACGCACAATGTCCACAAGGCGCTTGTCGGTGAGGTAGCCGATTTTATCAATGTAATTTCTAAGTTTCGGCTGCGAGGCTATGTACCGGCACATGTGAATCACAATTTCTTCCATGTAATTCGAAATGATTTTTTCTTTGCCCAGCTTATTCTGTTCCGCTTCCAGTGCGATGTGGCGGATGAGGTATCCAAACTCATTGTCGGCAGGCAACGGGAACGGCGGAATTTCAATGAGCGGAAAAAAAGGCATGGCATTATAGAGGAGCACATCGAAGCCGATGATCGTGAAGGCTTCTTTCTTACCTGAAAAATCATCGAGGCCGCTGATCGTTTCCAGGTAACGGGCACGGTGCTCATCGTCTTTGAACCCTTCTTTCCCGAGGTCGGTGTATTTATTTGCCTTCCCGTGCTTCACATATATTTTTTGTCCCTGCGGAAAAAAATAAAATGAATCCGGTTTCACAGGCACATCATTTTTACCTACGAAAAAATTTCCCTTGTTCACCTGGATGAGGATGTTTCTTTCATCCGTGGATCCATTCAGTTGCACGGGATGAATGACTTCACGAAAAGCAGAACGGAAATATTTAGTGTGCAATGAATCGATAAATTTTGATAAGATGGGCATGGCGTCGTGTTTGAATGAATTCCAAAGTTATAGATTTATTTGAATGGAAAACAAATCAAAACTTCTTTAAGTCCAACAGGGCTTCCCTGACAGACGCCCTTCATGTTCATGGAAAAAGACAAAGCAACGTTCACAACCCCGAATCACGAGGCCGTGTTTCAGTTTGGTTTGTTCGCAGCATGATCAACGAAACCGTACGAACTAATCCCCGGCTACTCCTGCGGGAAAAATATAAAAACGATCTTTGCAAAAATCATCGCTCATGTTTCAGCTTTTCGGACAGCAGGTTACCGTTTTTGAAATCGTCGGATTTGTCGCCGGCATTGCAGGCGTGTGGCTGACGATCAAAGAAAGCATCTGGAATTTTCCCATCGGCCTTATCAATGTAACCGCTTCCCTCCTGCTCTTTTACCGTTCACAATTGTATTCCGATACGTTCCAGCAAGCGGTTTATATCGTGTTACTTTCCTATGGCTGGTATCATTGGTCGAGGGGAACTAAAAAGAAAAATGATTTGTCTGTTTCAACATCGTCCGTAAAATTGCTGATGATCTTGCTCGCACTGGCCGTGACAGGTTCGGTGGCAGGAGGATTTTTACTCGGACGATACACGAATGCTTCTTACAGTTACTGGGATGCGACGGGAACATCTTTAAGTTTGATTGCTCAATGGATGATTGCAAGAAAGAAAATTGAAAACTGGATTCTCTGGATGGTCGTGAACATGCTTTACATCGGCATTTATTATTTCAAACACCTTAACCTGTACATGGTTCTCTATGCCATTTTTCTTTTGATGGCGGTTCGCGGATATTATTCCTGGAAAAAACATCTTGTGAAAACATAAGCGAATGACAACGAAAGAAGTTTCAAGAATCGCTTTGATCGGTCCTGAATCAACAGGTAAGACCACCCTTTGCATGCAGCTCGCTGAACATTTCAGGACTGCCTGGGTTCCGGAATATGCGCGCGAATACGTCGAAAGCCTTCAGCGGAAATACACATTGGAGGATGTGGAGTACTGTGCAAAAAAACAAATGGAACTGGAAGATGAAACTGCGACAGCCGCTGACCGCTTTCTATTCTGCGACACCGAACTGATCATCGCAAAAGTCTGGTGTGAAGATGTTTTTAAAAACTGTCCGCCATGGATCGAAGCAGAAATTGATAAACGCTCCTTTGATTTCTACCTGCTCACTTTTCCTGATCTGCCTTTTGAAGAAGACCCGGTAAGAGAAAATTCGCACCGGCGGGAATATTTTTTCAACCTTTATAAAAAAGAACTTGAAAGCCGGGGATTTGATTTTGCCATCATCACAGGAACAGGAACCGAACGTGTTACCAATGCACTGAATGCAATCGGGAAGAAGTTTTCAAAAAAGTAAAATAGTGTCAGCCGTTTTTTTTCTGCACACCATTTCTACCTGAACGTGTACCTCACCGAAACACCAAAGTCAATGAATTCGGGGCCTTCGTTGTAAAATTCATAAAAAGGTATGCAATCGATGGAAACCGTGAGTGGCGCGAGTTTCCGGCTTACCTGGTATTCAATCTGGACCATGGCATCGATGCCTGTGGTGATCACATCTTTGTTGTAATAAATGGGATCGCCGTGACGGATTTTGTAATACCCCATGTCGGTTTTAGGAAAATATCCGAGGTGCAACCCTCCTCCATAAATCACATCGAGAGGCAACTGCACAATGGGAACTTTGATCGGGAACTGCCGGAAGTAAAATCCTTTTATGGTGTAGCCGCCGTCGGCCATGTGCGTGATGCAGGCATCGATCTGCAAACCGGTGGCGATGTCGGCATTGTAAAAATGTTTATAGGTAACTCCTGAATTGAACTTCCCTACCCGAAAACCAAAAGCGGAATAGTACAGACGGGAAAGCGCGTTCACATGACCCACGAGAACCGTTGACAGGACGATCGTAAAAAATATTTTTTTCATATTCCCTTCGAAGAATGACAAAGTAAATGAAATTTTTGATATAACACCCTGACCGGTGTCGCATATGCAAACAGGTAGAAACTCCGTTTGAAATGTCTTTGCGAACTTTGAGAAAACCTTGGTGTCCTTTGTGTTTGATTTTTCAACACAAAGCACAAAGAAAAACTCACAAGCGATGCTAAAGTCAACCTGAGTCACGAACGAAAAGTAAATTTCTCTTCATGGTCTCAAAAAACATTTACCTTTGTTTCATTCATTGGGGTGCTTCCGCTGAGAGCGGAGGCTGAGATCACACCCGTAGAACCTGTACAGGATAATGCCTGCGAAGGGAATAGGGTTTACAATTTTAAGTGTTCACAACCCCGGTGACCGTCCTGTAAAACCAAAAATGAATACCATGAAAAAATATCCTACGATCAAAAGTACGCTGCTGGTTTCCCTATTGATGCTGCTTCATTCAACAACTGTTTTTTCCCAGGGCAGCCTCACGGGAATTATCAGTGATGAAACATCAGGAGAAAAAATCCGGGGAGCTGTTGTTTCAATAGAACATACTTTTCTGAAAGCCATCACGGATGCGAACGGAAATTTCACCATCGCCAACGTGAAAAATGGACCCATGAAACTGCATGTCACGCATCTTGCTTACCAGGATTATTCGGAAGAAATAAAATCAGCAGGTTCGCCGCTTGCCATCCGCCTGAAAGAAAAAACTGTCATGGCCGATGAAGTGAATGTAGTGGCAACGCGTGCCGGCGGCAAATCGGCCATTGCCTACACCAACCTGGAAAAAGAAGAAATCGAAAAACAAAACTTAGGACAGGATTTGCCATACCTGCTCAACATGACGCCGTCGGTAGTGGTCACTTCCGATGCCGGAACTGGAGTTGGTTACACCGGTATCAGGATACGCGGAAGCGATGCCACGCGGGTGAATGTCACCATCAACGGCATTCCCGTGAATGATGCCGAAGGCCATCTTGTGTATTGGGTTGACCTTCCCGATTTCGCCTCCTCCGTTGATAACATACAAATACAAAGAGGCATCGGAACATCCACCAACGGTGCCGGTGCATTCGGGGGAAGCGTGAACATTCAATCAACAAAATTATCAGCGGAACCGTTTGCATCCGTGAACAGTTCATTCGGTTCTTTCAACACCATGAAAAACACCGTGCAGTTCGGAACCGGTTTGCTGAACAAAACGTTTGCAATGGAAGGACGGTTTTCGAAAATCACTTCCGACGGATACATCGACCGCGCCACATCCGACCTGAAATCTTTTTACCTCTCCGGCGGATATTACGGAAACAAAAGTTCCCTGCGCATGATCCTCTTTTCAGGAAAAGAAAAAACCTACCAGGCGTGGTATGGTGTGCCACAGGAAAAGCTGAACGGGAATACAGATTCTCTCATGAATCATTACTATAACAACCTCGGGTATGTCTATTTTACTCCGCAGGATTCGCTCAACCTGTTTAACTCAAATAACAGAACCTATAATTTATATACTTACCCGAATCAAACGGATAATTACCAGCAGGATTATTACCAGCTTCTGTATTCCCGGTCGGTGAATGCCAACTGGAACCTGAACGCCGCACTTCATTACACGAAAGGAAAAGGTTATTATGAAGAATATGAACATGCGCAAAGCCTGGCGGCTTATCATCTCGACACGATGTTCATCAACAACGATACGGTGGTCACCACCAACCTGGTTCGCCAGCGCTGGCTGGATAATGATTTTTACGGATTTACATTTTCAACGAACTACACAAAAACTAAAATGCGGTTCTCGCTCGGCGGCGCAGGCAACCGGTACCACGGGAAACATTATGACGAAGTCACGTGGATGGAAAAAAATCCCGGAACTCCTTTTCCTTACCGGTATGCCGACAACGATGCAACAAAAAACGACTTCACTGTTTTTGCCAAACTGAATTATGAAATCACCAGCCGCCTGGAAGCATACGGCGATGTCCAGTACAGAACCATCACGTATGAGTTCCCCGGTTTCGACC
>JAPLDA010000014.1 GCA_026391945.1 Bacteroidota bacterium
CTCATCAGCTAATCAACTCATCAGCCAATCAACCCCATGAATAAAACAGTAAAAAATTCCGACGAAGCCATCCATGGCATCAAAGACGGGATGACCATCGCACTCGGAGGATTCGGTTTATGCGGAATTCCCGAAAACTGCATTGCAGCGCTTGTGAGATCGGGCGTAAAAAATCTCACCTGCATTTCAAACAATGCCGGCGTGGATGATTTCGGACTTGGATTGTTACTCCAGCATCACCAGGTAAAAAAAATGATCTCTTCTTATGTCGGTGAGAATGCTGAATTTGAAAGACAGATGCTCAGCGGAGAACTGGAAGTGGATTTGATTCCGCAGGGAACACTGGCAACCCGTTTACTTGCCGGCGGATACGGAATGCCTGCCATCTTCACTCCTGCAGGAGTAGGAACAGAAGTGGCCATTGGCAAAGAAGTAAGAAGATTCAAATTCAACGGCGAAGAAAAAGATTACCTGATGGAATATGCTTTCGAACCTGAATTCTCCATTGTAAAAGCATGGAAAGGCGATGCCGACGGCAACCTCGTGTTTCGTTTAACGGCACGGAACTTCAGTCCGCTTGTTGCCATGGCCGGAAAAATTACCATTGCCGAAGTCGAAGAACTGGTGGAGCCCGGGAAACTGGATCCGCAGGAAATACATGTTCCCGGAATTTATGTGCACCGGATTTTTAAAGGAGAAAAATTTGAGAAACGGATTGAGCAGCGGACGGTGAGGAAAAAATAAGTTGAGGATGTGTTGATTTGAGAATTCGCTGCTTGACCGGAGATCAGATCAGCGAATCCAAGAATCAACAAATCGGCTAATCATCACATCAACAAATCAGCGAATCAAAAAAATGTTAGACAAAAACGGAATTGCAAAACGGATTGCAAAAGAAATCAAAGACGGTTATTACGTGAACCTCGGAATCGGGATTCCTACACTATGTGCGAATTATATTCCCGAAGGTATGAACGTCGTACTTCAATCGGAAAACGGAATCCTCGGAATGGGACCGTTCCCGTTTGAAGGAGATGAAGATCCCGACCTGATCAATGCCGGGAAACAAACCGTGACGCTTTTAAAAGGTGCATCGATTTTCGATTCTGCTTTGAGCTTCGGAATGATCCGCGCACAGAAAGTCAACCTCACCATTCTCGGTGCGATGGAAGTGAGTGAAAACGGCGACATCGCCAACTGGAAAATTCCGGGGAAGATGGTAAAAGGAATGGGTGGCGCCATGGATTTGGTGGCTTCAGCAAAAAACATTATCGTTGCCATGCAGCATGTGAACAAAGCAGGAGAATCCAAACTGCTTCCGTCCTGTTCATTGCCGCTTACAGGAATCCGTTGCGTGAAAAAAATTGTGACGGAACTCGCTGTGCTGGATGTATTGCCTGGCGGTGGATTCAAATTACTGGAGCGTGCACCCGGAATTTCGGTGGAGGATATTAAAAAAGCAACGGCAGGAAAATTAATTATTGAAGGCGATATTCCTGAAATGATTCTTTGATTAATGAAACCATGATTTTAGAAGTCGCCGAAGGCGGCGTACTGAAATCATTAAGTCGAACAAATAAACAACGAAGACGTTTGAAAGATCCTTTAAAAAAACGTTTACATTTTTCAGAAGCAACTCATGATTCACTTTAACAAACTTTCCATCATCATCCCTTGTTACAACGAAGAGCGGACGGTTCACCTCATTCTCGACAAAGTTTTAAAAGTTCAACTGAAAAACAGCATTCAGAAAGAACTCATCATCGTGAACGACTGTTCGAAGGATAAAACAAAAGATGCGATCGAGAATTATTTTGCCACGCACCCGGGAATTGATTACAAACTTTTCAATCACGAAGTGAACCAGGGGAAAGGTGCAGCCATTCATACCGGCATCACGAAAGCGACGGGAGAATATTTAATCATCCAGGATGCCGATCTTGAGTACGATCCGAATGAATATAATTTATTGATTCAACCCGTGCTCGATGGTTTTGCCGATGTGGTGTTCGGTTCCCGTTTCCTCGGAGGAAATCCTCATCGCATATTATTTTTCTGGCATTCGATCGGTAATAAATTTTTGACGACCATCTCCAATGCGTTCACCAACCTGAACCTGACGGACATGGAGACCTGTTACAAATTATTCAGGACGGACATCATTCAGAATATCAAACTGAAAGAAAACCGTTTTGGTTTTGAACCGGAGGTGACGGCAAAAATTTCACGTGTTCCCAACATCAGGATTTACGAAGTGGGGATATCGTATTACGGACGCACTTATGAAGAAGGAAAAAAGATCGGGTGGAAGGATGGGTTCCGGGCGATCTGGTGTATTCTTAAATATAACATCTTTTAAAATTCATCTCTGTACACTCCCGGAACCGGGATTGATTAATTTTCAAAAGAAATTTCAAAATCGTCAATCCGTATTGAAGATTGGCCTTTGTTCCAGAAGTAAATTTTCACTATGGCATCTGCATCAAAAGCCCGTGGAATATCCGCGTCCCCGGTTATCTGGAACCACTCATTGGTCTTTGCAGGCGCAGGAAGATCAAAAGAAAAATAGGCCAGCGTATTCGGTCCTTTTTCGATACTCAGTACATAGGATCCTTTTGCACCGGCATCTGCTGTTTTAACCCACAGGCTCACCTTGAATTTTTTTACCGGCGTTTTGCTCAGCTCACTGAGTTTTTTTGAAAATGTAATGCTATAAATGGCCGTCACAGGTTTTGTTTCAAAAGAATGCGTTCCTGAATGAGCATCAACCGTATCCAACGGATATACGTTTGCTCCAATCCATCCATCATAACATTCCAAATCATTTTTTATGTAGTTAGCGGAATCTTTTTGTTTTACTTCTTTATGGCAGGCGTAAAAAAGCGTCGCGGCAAAAAAATAAAACGTTGTCATTGCGGTTCTCTTTATCATAAGGAAGTTTTGAATGTCGTGCAAAGTAATAATTTTACCTGTTTGAATGGCAACGGTGATGATCCTTCGGAAAATAATTTCATTTACACCAACGGATTCCTGTATCCGTGACCGTCTTCATACTATGTTTTCTGAATCGAACATAGAAACTGTATGGTGAGTTATGATGGATGGATTTTGAAAACCGTGAATTAAAAATGTATAACTTACGCAGGTCTGCTGAAACTAAAGAAGGTACGATTATACGTCCGACTCAATCATCATCCGGTACCATTAAAATGTAACTGTTTCATAAAATGAAATTTGTTTTTTCCAAAAAGATTCAATTTCCGTTGTGGGAATTTTTATTGCTGATGGGTTTTATCCTCCTGAACCTGTTTCTAAAATCCTATTGCATCAGTGATGAGAGTATCTATGGAGATGAGGCAAACAGCATCTTTTATGCTCAACAACCATTGTCCAAATTAATTGCCTATTTTCAATATGATCAGAACCCGCCGGCTTATTTTATTCTTCTGCATTTCTGGATTAATCTAACGGGGGTTTCTGACATTTCAATAAAATTTCTTTCCATCCTTTTCAGCACCGGGTGCGGCGTGTTGATTTATTTTTTCGCCAAAAAACATTTCAATTTTAAAACAGCATTGTTCGCCATTTTCCTTTTCACCTTTTCAAACTCACAGCTTTTTTTCTCACGGGAATGCAGGAGTTATGCTTTCATTCAATTTCTGACGGTGACCAGCTTTTTTATTTTTATGGAGCTGCTGAAAAAACCTACTTATCTTAAAGCCTTCCTGCTCACCGTTACCAATCTTTTGTTGCTCTATAGTCATTACATCACCGTCTTCATTCCGTTGACGCAGGCCATTTTTTCGCTCACCCTTATGAAGCAGAATACAAGGGGGTTTTTATTCACCTTAAAAAGTCATGTGGGGTTGGCCTTACTTTTCATTCCCTGGCTGAAAATCGTTTTGATGAACGTTCCGAAAAGCGGGCTCTACTGGCTGAAGCCGCCGGATTTCAATACGATGAAAATCATGTCCGCAAAACTTTTCGGAGAGGAAATTCTGAGAAATGTTTTTGTGATCCTTCTTATTACGGCCATTGTTTTATTTCTACTGAACCTGAAATGGAACAAAATATTTTCTGAACATCATAACCAAAAATTTTTACTTCTTTCAGCGTGGGTCATCATCCCTTTTTTCGGAGATTATTTCCTGGCGCAGATCACTCCTGTATTTTTAGACCGGTACATATTGTATACGACCATCGGGCTCTTTCTGCTGACCGGTTATTTCATCTCCATTCTAAATATAGACAGCAAACTGCAATACCTGATTTTTTTCACCCTCTTAAGTTTCGTTGTTTTTTATTATCATCCTGTTCCTGAAAAAGATGATGACTGGAAAAACATTGTGCCACGCGTGTCAAAGCTTAGAAACGAACGTACCGCCATCGTCGTTTCGGCATCTTATAAACTAAAAGAATTTTCTTTTTATTTCGATCAAGCATGTTTCCGTGATTATGATCATTTCCCGGAAGTGTTGGCCAAATTCCATGTGTATGGTTTTGACAACAACGTGGTGGATTGGAATTTAATGGACACCAGCCGAACGGATCATATCATTTTAGTTCAGTCTCATCACTGGGTCACCGATCCGCGGGATACCATCGGTTTTCAAATCCGGCAGAAAGGATTTGTGCTTCAGTGGGATTACCTGAACAAAGAAAATTTCCTGAACGGTGTTAAGGTTGATTATTATTCCAAAGCCGGAATCAACCCGTTGTCGTTTGTTTCAACCGATACTATTTTATCGGATCCCGCAAAATGCGACGGGTGGGAGTTGGAGAGAGGATTCAGTTCCGGTAATGAGAAAAGGGAAATCTTACACTACCTGAACCAATTTGATTTTACCCGGTCGTGCGACTCGTACCAAAACCTCACCGACAAGCGTTCCTATTCCGGAAAACAAAGTACGTATGTTTCACGTGATCACCAATACAGCTTTACATTTTCAAAGCGACTGGATGAGCTGAATTTCCCGGGCTACCTCATGGGATCGGCTATGATTTATCACAAAGATTCCATCTCAAAGGCGAGAATGGTTGTATCGGTAGAGAAAAATCATACGATTCTCAGTTACCGGAATTTTTCAATGAGCGGACCGGATGAAAAAAGTAATCATTGGGAAAAACTGAACTTTTCACAGGTACTGGAAAATTTTCCTCACGATGCAGAAGTAAAAGTGTACCTGTTCGATGCAGAAGGTGATTCAACGTACATGGACAACATGAACCTGTATTTTACAAAAAATATTTTTTGAACCCGGCTATTGATATTGAAGAGCTGAAAACACTGTACGCCACTGCGCTGCCGTTATGTCTTCATTCAATATTCTTACTATAGGAAATTTGAATGTCATCAACATAAAAAGTTTTTTTAGCCTTATTCCAGATATACAACTTCCATTGCTGATCGGGATGCAAGGTTTCCGGGCTCAACGGAAATTTTACTTCATGCAGATTCCAATTCGATTTCGGACAAGCAATCTCCCTGCTTAACCAGGTAATGTCTTTGCCCGGCGCAGCAATCGTATTGGTTGACATCACAAAAAATACATTGTCTAAGCTGGTTTCCGAAAACATTCTGAATTTAATATCCACCTGTCCTATTTCTTTCCGGTTCCTGATCTCATTTGTGTTTTTTAATACCATTACTCCAAACTCGTTCTGCGGAGAAAGCTTGCAGCTGTTTTGACCTGAATATTTTTTTTCGGAAGTAATGGTGTTGGTGTTTCGCAAACGGGTTACATCTTCCAAATCATAAAATTCCTCTTTTAGTTCTTCGGAAAAAACCGGTTTTATTTTCATGAACACATACACTTCAAACTGATATCCACCCAGTGTGGTGAATTCGTTTTCAGGAGAAAACTTTTTGATCAGCTGAAAATTTTTATCGTTCATGATCGTATCGAGCGGGATGCGGGCTTCGTTCGGACCAAAGTGTCCATCCCAGATGATGATGGTACTGTCGGGAACTGCATCGATTCCATAAGCCCGGATGGTTGGGTACAGTCCCCACAATTCACCCACTTTCTGATCATCAAAAGGGTCCACATCCAGCATGTGGGCGAGGTAAGGGAAAAGATAATAGACTTTGTGCTTTTTATATTCTGTTGTATGATACCACGAACCCGTTTCATAAATGAGTTGTGATTCCGGATCCAGTTTAAATGGAAAATAATATTGCCTGAATGGCCAATACATGACAGCAAAAATAACGGCGGCAAGAAATATTTTTTTCAACGTTTTAAAGCCATAAAGATCCAGCCGTTCAAAAATATAATTCGCTCCTTTCAGTGAAACCAATGCCGCCACGGGAATTACACCGGCCATCACACGGATCAAACCGAGTGAACCCACAATTCCTTTCCACCAGAATATGGAATGAGCAATGAAGTAAGCACAGAATGATCCCACAACCAAAAACAGGTATTCCAATTGATAATTTTTTCCGTTGTTGTTCGGCCATTTAATTTTTCCGGTAAACAACTCCGTGGCAATCACCAGCATTCCGGTCACAAAAAGAACAGCAAGCGGAACGCCCAGGATTTCATTGTATTGATTTACAAAATGCATCAACGGCCCTTTGCCATAGATGTCGGCATTCATGTTCGTATACGGGTTCTGGGTTTTGATCCAGAAAATGTCGTGGTAATAGAAGTAGCCGGCAATGCTGTATGCAATCGTTCCAAACGGGAGAAAAAGAATTTGCCAGTATTTTTTTCTAAACAAATAAACAATAAAAAACAAAGGAAGCGCCAGGTTGCCTTCGGTACGGACAAATGCAAGAAAAGAAATCAGGATGGCGGCAAGGAAAAAATTTTCTTCGGTGACAAGAAAAATGGAGGTGATCAGCACCAGCCCAAATAATGGCTCGGTCAATCCGCTGTTCATCGTCGGGAAATAAATGGTGGCAAAGCAGGTAAACACGGCCGCCAGCCATGGAAACTGAAATTTCATTTTCTGCGCAATCCGGAATGCAAAGAATGAAGAAAACATTCCGCATAAGATATTAAAGATGTAAATGCCCATAATGCCAAATTGGGAAAATGGCGAACTGACGAGTGTAAAAAAGGGTTTTCCCCAGCTGTAGAAAAACTGTCCAGGGTGTTTCCACGAATAGCGGGAGACCAGGTAATGCCTGATTCCATCGCCAGGATCAAACGTTGATTTCGTGTTGTAGTCGAGAATAAAAAAGAAAACATACAGAACAGTCAGGATTGCGAAAAGAATCCGTTCATCCAATTTTTTTGTTCCTCCCATGATGTCGCTGAATCTGTTTATCAATACTTATTTAATTACCACCCCCGAACATTTATATAGGCAATCAATGAACATACAAAAGTGAGTCGTCATTGGCAGGGAACTGCAACCGGTACATGAATTCCGCATCACGTCTGATTTGTTCCGCAAGCGTGATCCTGTTCTTCATCGACTTGCCTTGCACTTCTTTGAACCATACCGGCTCCCGTTGAATTTGTTTCTCATAAAAAGCAATGCTGCTTTTCACCTTCATTTCCTTTCTCTTTTCCCGAACGGTATAAACCGCATCTTTTATAATCATTTCCTCCTCCGGAATATTTTTCTGAACAGCTTTCTGCTTCACTGCTGTCAACCACTCACTGTTCGAACGAATGGCCCTGATGTAAAATGATTCGTCTTCATCGCGCAACGCATGGTATTCATCCACTGCATATTTCATTTTTTGAGAAATGAGTTCGTTAAAATAAGCCGTCGGATGGCCATTTTCGACAATCATATACCTGCTGATATTTTTTCCATCGTATTCAGGGTCTTTCCTGATCAATTCCTTGGACCACACAAATGGAATTTTGTTTTTTTCCAGGTAGGTTCTGAGAGAATGATCCCTCCAGTCATTTTCATTTTCCACGCTGTATTCCGGGTTTCCTTCCTGGATATAATGGAAGACAACAAAAATAAAATCGATATTGGATTTCCGCAACTCGATGATTACATCATCCAGTATCTTTTCATTTAACCTGATTTTTTTTTCAATGTATTGCTCTTCATGTTTTAAGCGGGAAGTTAATTTCGCCGGTAAAAAATTTATTTTACTGAATAAAAACTTTCTATACATGTACGATTTGATGGAAGGAGGATTTTTTCTGAAAAAGTCTTCCGGGTTTGATTCAACCGGAACGCCGTGAAGGACAAGCGAGTCGTGCTCGATATTATAAAAAGGTTTCTGCCCGGTACGCACACTTAATGGAGAACGGTCGAGGTCGCCGACCATTAAACTGAAAATCACAAAAGGGTCTTTATAGTGATGAACCGTATTTTTTAAAAGTAAGTCGGCCTGGTCAACACCGTAGCCGCCGACACCGTAGTTCAGCAGGTAATTCTTTTTATTGAAGGACGAATCGGAATTTAAAATATCCTGGAAACACTTTACACCGGACATACACTGCGCATAGGAATCACCGTACAGCAACACCGGCCGGCGGTCATGAAGTTCTTTGAGCTGGTTGTGAGCAAGCGTAGCAGGATTAAAATCGCCGATCCACCCGAGCAGCGGATGCGGGTGAGCAGGAGGTTTATATTGTCCGCCGAATAAATAATACAGCTTCCAGTAATCATCTTCATTGGAATCATCCGCATAATCCGCAGGGTTTCGAAGTTTCTGGAACGACTTATTTTTGCTGAAGATCATGGAGCGGAACGCATATTCAGAAGCAACCAGGCCGATGAATAATGTCACTAAAAAAATACAAGTATTGATGACCGTGTTTCTCTTCATGAACAAAATTTTTCTGGCCTTCTCATTATTAATATTATTCAATGACCAGTTCATAAATTTCCCCAATGATATCATTTTTTGGGAAAGGTATAAACTGCTGCTGGTATGGCGAACCAATCCACCATTTCGTATTGTGATATTCCTGCGTGATGATCAAACACATCTGGTTATCCGGCACGGAGGTGATGGTGTTGTTCATGTAACTCACCACGTACATCTGGTCTGGCTCCCGGCCAATGCGCCAGATGATTTCCGTCGGCTTCCATTCGATCTCAAAGTAATAATATTTCGATCCGAATAATTCATCATCGCTGGCCATGGTTTTTTCGGTAATTGCCCGGTACCAGTGGTCCCACCGGTGTGCTTCGAAAACCTGATTGTTGTATTTGATCGGGTTGCAACCCACTCCGAAATTCTTCGGCTCCCAACAAGCCATGTCCCAGTTAGTGCACGTAACACTTACATCGCCGTCGTGTTCCGCCATTTCATCAGGCAGCGGAACATTCCAGTTATTTACATGATGCTGGTCGGCAGCAGCATTCTTATAGACAACCGGGAAACTATTTTCAGGACAGTACGGAGCGGTTTTCACAATTTCAAAATCAATTTCAGAATAGTCGGTTTGCGGAACACGTTTGTCTTCTTTTCCGGGCTTCCAGTAATTCGGTAAATACCCTTCCTTGTTGCATGTTCTCCTGTTATTCCAATCACTTCCACCCGGCTGACAAATCAGCCAGATGGCATTCACCAATCCGTTCCAGACATTGTTTGCGTTCAGCAATTCTGTGAGCTTGCATTTGACCCGGTATTTCCCGTAGGTAAGTCCGTGCCTGGTAATCACACCGACACTTTGTTTTCTCCATTTCCCGAATTCTGTTCCCGGGTTTTTGATGATGATTTTTTTATTCACCGGATCAGAAAAAACGGTTTCGCATGGATGTTCGGGAACCTGCGGAGTGGTGGAGATCATTTCATCCCTGCTGTAAAAACTCCGGTTCCAGTTGTAATCCAGTTTGGAATAATTATCCTTCAGCACATCTAGAACAAGTGGAATGTTTTCAAAACGCATGGCCGGATCAATGTGATTGATAAACTGTGCGAACGGGGCATTGTTAAACAGCGTGCTGTCGGTACCGCATGTGGAGGAGAAATATTTCCGGTTCTCCACCGTATTGAAAGATGATGAGTCAATGCAGATGCCTGTTCCTAAATCCGGTTTGGCAATTAACTTCAGCTTGGTTGCGGATACTTCTGCCACGCAGCCGGCTAACCCGTTTCCTTTTCCATGCAGGAAAAAATAGTAAGGTGATGTAAAATGGTTTTCATTTTTCAATGCGATGTTTTGTACATATGTCGGTATGCTGTTTTGTCTGATGTTCTCTTCCGTAGTCACCACCAGCATGAAACTATACGTGCCAACGCGCGGGTTGCGCTGCCAGCGGTTGTTGCGGCCATTGGAAAAACACCTCTGTTCATTCCTCGGGTTTCCGACCACCCGGAACGAATCGGTGATTTCATGGTACTGCTGATCGGGTGAAATCACGTTGGTGTTTTTGAAGGTGACATCCGTATTTTCCCAGCTGCCGTAAAAATTTTCTTCCGACAGTTCATTCTCCTTTCCTGCTGCTGAATCCATTTCAGAAAACTTATAGGATTCGTCCTGGTAATATATTTTATAGAAAAACTTCTGCTCAACCGAAGTTTTATTTTTCAACTGAAAGCGAAAAATAAAATACCCGTTGGGGAGTTGCCGGACAGATGGAATGACAAAACCATTTTGGTAAGCATCATGGTAATCCATCGTGATCGTTTTTTCATTTTTACTTTCCTCCCAATTGGAAACCGGCACGAAGTTTCTCACTGCAAAATCTTTGGTTTCAGAACCGGAGGCCGGGGAATTATTTTTACAGCCGCTCGTCAGGGCCAATAAAAATAACAGTCCGGAAACAGGAGTAAGAAAGCAGGATTGGAAATTCATTTTCAACATAATGTTACCGGGGAGTGATGCTATAAAGTTGAACTCTGTTGGGAAGGTAGTTTTTGTTTTTATCTCCGTCATACTGATTTCTCATAACGACAAGGAAATCCGTCGCACTTCCGGAAATAAAATGACCCGGGATCAACTGAAGGCTTTCATAATATTTTGGATTCTGGTCGCCCGGGTAACCTTTAAAATCCAAGGTGTTCAGGATCGTCATGCCTCGAATATCCCAAACGGCAAGTTTCATATCAAACCTCCATGTCCTGTCATAGATCATCATTTCGTTTCCGTGCTTGTTATCAAAATTCCCAATGAAAATTTTTGAACCGGATGATACTAACTTCGAATCAGTTTGATCGTGGAAATTAATGGTGTTGAAATTTCCAGTCACCGTGTTAAACTCCAGGTAAGCCAACTCATTTTCTCCACGGCGATTTGTCTTGATGATCAAAACATCCTTCTCTTTGAAACATCCTTTGCTGATCCATGAACCGGTTGGTGCCGGAGGAAAACGGTTTTTATTTCCCTTTAAGGAACTGCTGATCACTTTCCATGTCTTGCCGGAATACTGAAGGAGTTGCCAGTCGCCGGTTGCGGGTTTGATGATACATAACGTACAGGTTCCGTCACCTGTGAAATTACCCGGCAGGTAAACATCACTTTCATCCAGGGTCCAGCCGGAAAAAGTTACATCCTTATTCTCCCATAAAATATTCCAGCCACGATTGGCCGGCAATGCTTCGCACGTTCCGCTTTTTATTTCCGGTGAAAGTTCCAATAACTGCAGATGATTGTTTTTACCAATGCGGAAAATTTCATCTTTGCCATCCCGGTTGAAGTCACCGGAGATGGATCGGCTTTCATCCCAGGATTTTATTTCTTCCGCATTTTTTTCACTCCATATTTTTTTAAATTTTTTATCGGCCTGGCAAAATCCAAACATCTCAGCACCGTGACCATTGACCCTCACCAGTTCATCTGATTTTTTAGAGTCCTTTAAAAAATTTCCTGTCACAAACTGATCGCCGGGCAACAGTTCTCCTTCTTTGCCGGAGTTATCATCGACAAGAAAAATACCGTCGTGGTTTCCGATGTCCGCTTTTTCCAGGAAAGCAGGATAGAATGGAGGCTTGTTTCGATGAGGAACATACGTATATTCTTTAAACGGATCGATGACAACATTGGGAGCTACACTGTTTTTAATTTCGCCATCGTGGAAAACAATTTCGAAGTCATCCATGTACAATGCCGAGCCGCCTTTGTTCCACAGGTAAACCGTAATTTTATTTCCGGGATTGTTTTTTTCAGAAGGCAACAAAAAATCTGCATTCAGTTTGTACCAGGTATTTTTCCTGAACGTAAATTTTTTAGTGTCCTTTCCATTCCAGGAATATTCTTTCCCTTCAGAATTGCTGGCCGAAGCCACCAGTACAATTTCGGGATTGTCAACGGTTGAATTAAACCACGCACTCATCGAAACGGATTTCAGGTTTCCGGAACTTACCTCTTTAAACTTCCTGTTCAGCGCAGGGGAATAGGAATGATGTCCGTCCAGTTTTACAGCACGCTTTCCGGAATGTGCATTACCATCCACGATCATGTCCGTGTTGCTTAATTCGGATTCATTCTCAAAATCAAAAAAGAAATTGGTTTGTTTTACAACAGTATCATGAACGGGTTCTTCCTTCTCCTTTTTTTCCACCATCCCATAAAATGAAATATCAATATCATCGATAGAAAACTGTTGCTTGCTTTTGTTCCAGGTATATAATTTAATCACGTTTTCCGGCTGAAGAAATTGTTTCCTGATTGTGAACGTGGCTTCCCGGCTCTCCCAGTTGTCAGTTCCTGTTCCCAGCGGCTGGCTTTGCCAGTCAAGTGATGTTCCTTCGGCCGTCGTGATGTTTAAAACAATACAGGCATCTTTCAGATCTCCTTCTGATTTCAGCATGGTCTTATAAACAACTTTCCTGATATGCTTAAAATCGTTCAGCACCGAAAATTTTTTATCATACGTAACGCCGAATTCATTTTTGCCGGAAAGTTTGCAAAGCATCCTGCCGGAAAATGCTGCGCCTTCTGCTATGGCTGATTCATTCAGCAGTCCTCCAGTTTTTTCGAGGTCAAAAAAATCTTTCTGTAACAATCCGAATTGCAAAGAGTCTTCCGGTTGATCGTTGACATTTTCAGTTCTCTGCACATAAGCGCCCGATGTTTTGTGCTTTTTCAGGAATGCCATATAAAAGGAAAGCACGAGGATGATGAACCAGGTAAAAAGAAAAATGCGGTGATTCCTGAGTGCCATCTGGCCGGTTGAATTTGAAATGAATATTGGAATGATGTGCAAATAAATTAAGAAACAGTTTCTAAATCTATGCACATTTTATGGCAGGGAAATTACAGTTTCACCACGGATTCTCCAAATCTTCGGCAGTGTAGAGATGATTGCGTACCGTATAATAGGAATCGCCGGAACTTCTTTTCAGTTGCAACGAATCCTTCTTCGAAAACAGCCGGGACAACAGGGCAATCGGAAAAAGAAATAGAAAAAATAAGACGGAGAGAATCACCTTCGACATCACCAGGCCCGACAGGTAAGCAAGTTTCATCCACAGCCAGTGTATTTTTTCAGTGAGGTAACCGCTGAAAAGTCCAATCGCTGAAACGAAAACGATGACCGTAATCATGTTTTTGTTTTTGGTGAACCAGCCAATCACAGCCAATCCCAGTACAATGGTTAAAATCGTTTCGAGGTGTTTCGCTTTTTTCATGGGCTAAAAAAGAGTATAAATGAACGGAGCCAGCGCGGAACCTCCGCCGATGACGATGAGGATGCCGAGCAACAGCAACACGATGATGAGCGGAGCCAGCCAGAATTTTTTCCGGGCTCTCAGAAACTTCCAAAGGTCTTTTAAAAAATCCATCTGCTACGAATTACGGAATACGAATTACGAATTTGTTACGAATATACGAATGATAAAATGCCAAACTAAATTTTGCCTATTACCTCTCCCTTGGAAAGGCCGTGGTGAGGTTACTAATCAAGTTTAAATTCTTTTTTCCAGTCATCGGGCGCCTCTTTCCATGCCGGCTGTTCTTTTTTTGAAAACACATAATTATTGATGACGAGGTAATCCATTTCAGTCCGCATGAAACAGCGGTATGAATCTTCCGGTGTGTTCACAATCGGTTCGCCGCGTACATTGAAACTGGTGTTGACAAGAACTCCGTAACCAGTTTTCTCTTTGAACTTGCTGATGAGCTTCCAGTATTTTTCATTTGTGTTTTTATGTACGGTCTGTACACGTGCTGAAAAATCAAGGTGTGTGATGGATTGTACGTCCGAACGTTTGGTGTACAGCCGTTCCATGAGCGGAAGTGAATAATAATTTTCCGGAAGATTTTTTCTTCTCTGACTGGTTACATCCGAAACGAGAAGCATGTAAGGTGAGGCAACACTCAATTCGAAAAACTGTTGAGCCTCTTCAGCCAAAACAGACGGAGCAAACGGACGAAAACTTTCCCGGTACTTGATTTTAAGATTCAGTTTTTTCTGCATCTCATCGTTTCGGGCATCGCCTAAAATACTTCGCGCACCCAAAGCCCGCGGACCGAATTCCATTCTTCCCTGGTGCCAGCCAACGACATTTCCTTCTGTTAATACTGTTGCAATCTCATCTGCCAGCTCATCAAAGTTTTCAAATTTATGAGCAACGGCTTTATAGAATTTTGACATTTGCACCACTTCCTTGTCGCCGCTTTCCGGGCCAAGGTAAGATCCCTGCATTTCATCCTGTTGTCCCGAATGAACCCGCTCCTGTTTAAACGATATGTAATAGGCCGCCAAAGCCGCACCCAGCGCACCGCCTGCATCTCCGGCAGCCGGCTGGATGAAGATGCTTTTGAAAATATTTTTCTTCAGCAGCTTCCCGTTCGCCACGCAGTTCAGTGCAACGCCGCCGGCCAGGCAAAGGTTTTCTGAACCGGTTAACCGTTTTGCTTCTGCCGCCATTTTAAAAACTACGTCTTCTGTGACCTGCTGAATGGCGAGTCCTAAATCGCAATGATGCTGTTCAAGATTTCCTTCCGACTCTCTTACCGTGAAACCAAAAAGATTTTTCCATTTGTGATCGTGTACCATGCGCAAGCCGGTGGAATAATTAAAATACTCCTGGTTCAGCCAGATGGATCCGTCATCTTTTATGTCAACGAGTTTTTCCCGGATGATGGAAACATATTTTTTTGTTTGTTCTGATTCCGGGTTTCCATAAGGAGCCAGTCCCATCAGTTTGTATTCACCGCTGTTCACTTTAAATCCAAGATAGTAAGTGAACGCTGAATACAACAAACCAAGCGAATGCGGAAACTTAAGCTCTTTTAAAATGGAAATGTCTTTCCCTTTTCCATGACCGATGGAAGCTGTTGCCCACTCGCCCACACCGTCGAGAGTCAGAATAGCGGCCTCTTCGAAAGGAGACGGATAAAAAGCGCTGGCGGCATGCGACAGGTGATGTTCTGGAAAAAGAAGTTTTACTTTTTTCTTATCATACTCCCCGATGATTTTCAGTTCTTCGTGTATCAGCCTTTTGAGAAACATTTTTTCTTTCAGCCAAACCGGCATCGACATCAAAAATGATTGTACGCCTTTCGGAGCAAAACCATAATAGGTTTCGAGGAGACGCTCGAATTTCAGAAGCGGTTTATCATAAAAGACAATTGTATCCAGGTCGTTGATGGTCAACCCCGAAAATTCAAGACAAAATTTTATGGCATTGGAAGGAAACCCCGGATCATGCTTCTTACGTGTGAAACGCTCTTCCTGCGCCGCAGCCACAATTTTTCCATCCTGCACAAGCGCAGCGGCGGAGTCGTGATAAAATGCTGATAGGCCTAAAATATTCATAGATCATTGGCGGGGTTGCAAAAGTAAACGATTTAACCTGAAATCAAAATTTTTGAAAAACATAAACCTCGAATATCCCTTTATCCTTCGGGGTTTCGTCCTTTAATGATTGAAAGGAGTTCAACAACCGGAAATTTTTATTCTCTCTTAATCTCGCCAAAGGAATTCTTCCCTCCGCCGGACCGAAATGCGAATCCCAGATCACCAGGTCGCCGGATGCAACGGATGATTCCGGCTCCTTGGGGTTCAGTGAAAAAAAATCAGCGGAAGATTTTGAGTCGAAAGGATCTTTCCCTGATTCATACACAGCATAAGGGTGAGAATAAACAATTTTTTTTTCCATCAAACCATTTTCCCGGATCCTGGTGAATGCCTGGTGAAGTGTCGCCTCCTCATAATCCCAATGCCGCGGAAAACGATGCTGCTTGAAAGGCATCACGATGACCAAAATCACGACGATCATCTTTATCCTTTTGGAATCTTTAAAACTTAACATCGCATTGGCTCCGCGTAAAGCGAGTAACGACAGCAACGGCGTTACAGCCGCCATCACACGGATCAAACCATCAGAGCCAAACCATCCCTTCCACCAGAATACAGAATGCGCAACAAAATAAATGAGAAAGCCGCCAACCAACAGAACACGTTCTTCCGTTCGAACCCGGTTAAAATAATTTTGTTTTTTTCTGATCCAAAAACTGCTGACGCCCATGAGCATCAGTACCACCAGCGCCGTTCCGAAAATGTATTCGTTTTTCCCGATGAAGAAAAATAAACTTCCGCTCCCATACATATTTTTAACACCGGCATACGGGTTCTGATGAACAGTCCAAAGGAAATCGTGGTAATACATTCCGCCGGCAAGGCTGTACACGATCGAACCGGTGAGCATAAATGGAATCATTTTCATTTGTTTCCTGTAGGCAAGCACCATGACGAACAATGGCAGCAGCAAATAACCTTCGCTCCGGATAAACGGAAGGAAGGAAACGATCAGCGCGGAGAGGAAATATTTTTTTTTGATGACAAGGAAAATTGACAGAACAAAAATGAAACAGAAAAATACTTCCGTCAGCCCCGAAAAAATCACAACAAAATAAACGGGCGCGAACAAAGAGAATACAATAGAAAGCCATGCATTTTCAAAATCCAATTCTTTCGCGATGAGATAAACCAGGTATGCGGTGAACAATGAGCAAAGACTATTGAAAACACTCATGCCGAAAAAACCAAACTGCGCAAAGACGGATGTGCATAAAATAAAAAAAGGTTTTCCCCAATGATTCAGAAACAATTCAGGATGCCTGAAACTGAATTTAGACATGAGCATGTGCATGCTGCTGTCACCACCGCCATAGCCGCTTCCTTCAGAAAAAAAAGCAAGCGCAGTCATCAACAGGAAAAGAAATAATAAGAATACCTGTACTTTTCTTTTTTCTTTCATGCCGTGGTTTTCCGTTTCGCAACTGCCAGCTGAATGTCTTCGATTCTTCCTTTTGGAATGGAAGCAATCAGCCGGCGGGTATATTCTGTTTTCGGTGAATGGTAAATCTCATCGGCATCGCCCATCTCTTCTATTTTTCCGTTGTTCATCACCACCATCCGGTCGCTCATGAATTTAACCACCGACAAATCATGAGAAATAAAAATGTACGTGAAATTGAAATCTCTTTTCAGTTCATTCAGAAGATTCAGAACCTGCGCCTGTATCGAAACATCGAGTGCCGAAACGGATTCGTCGCAGATGATAAACTCCGGTTGTAACGCAAGCGCCCGCGCAATGCAAATCCGCTGGCGTTGTCCGCCGCTGAACTCATGCGGGTAACGGTTGAAATGTTCCTCCTTCATCCCGACACGGTTCAGTAACGAAATCGTTTTCTCTTTTCTCTCCCGTTGGTCAGCATGAATTTCATGAACGGTCATCGGCTCCATGATCGCATCCCCAATCGTCATGCGCGGATTCAGGGATGAATACGGATCCTGGAAAATGATTTGGATGTGTTTCCGCATCTGTCGCAGTTCCTTTCCTTCAAGCGTTGCAAAATCTTTTCCCTTGAACAAAACCTGGCCTGATGTAGGCTCAATAAGCCGGATGATCGCTCTTCCCAGCGTGGTTTTTCCACAGCCGCTTTCGCCGACCAGTCCCAACGTTTCGCCGGGATAGACATCAAAAGAAACATCATCGACAGCTTTCACATAAGAAGTCGTCGTTCCCAAAATTCCTTTACGAACCGGGAAATATGTTTTCAGATTTTTGACTTGTAGGATTGGCTGCTGAGCATAAAGTTGCTGATGACGTTTGGTGATTTCATCCTTTGATACCGCATACCTTCCAATCGTTTCATCCACCGATTTTTTTATTTCAGTAAACGTTCCGTCATTTTCTTCGCGCATGAAATCAGAAACCGTTGGAAGAACCCTTAAGCGAATGTCCAATGGTGGGCGGCAGGCAAGCAATCCTTTTGTGTACGGATGTTTAGGATCAGAAAATATTTCCAGCACCGTTCCTTGCTCCACAATTTTTCCTTTGTACATCACCAGCACGCGATCAGCGAGTTCGGCGATCACACCGAGATCATGAGAGATGAAAATCAAACCCATCCCGGTTTCCTGCTGCAATTGTTTCATCAGGTCGAGTATCGTTGATTGCACGGTTACATCCAACGCGGTGGTCGGTTCGTCGGCAATGAGCAAAGAAGGATGGCAACTCATGGCCATGGCAATCATCACGCGTTGCTTCTGCCCGCCGCTTAACTGGTGCGGATAGCCGTCGAATACGTGCGATGGATTTGGAAGTTTTACTTTTGCAAAAAGCGAAATGGTTTGTTCGCGCGCTTCCTTCTTAGAAATTCTTTTATGGAGGATGAGTGCTTCCGCCACCTGGTTTCCGCAGGTAAAAACAGGATTGAGAGAAGTCATCGGCTCCTGGAAGATCATGGCGATCTCATTCCCGCGATAACTTCGCATTTCTTTTCCCGGAAGTTTCAGCAAATCTGTTTTTTCTTTTTTCTCAGGGTGAAAAAATATTTCTCCACCGGTAATTTTTCCCGGAGAAGAGATCAACTGCATGATCGAAAGCGCTGTCACTGATTTTCCCGAACCCGATTCCCCGACAATGGCAACGGTTTCTCCTTTATGAATCGTGAAGCTGATTCCGTCAACTGCTTTCACGACCGATTCTTCCGTATGAAATTCGGTGACGAGATTTTTTATTTCGAGCAGAATATGATTCGCATCCATCACTACCACTACCTGATTGAATCTGCAAAATACACAAACAATGACAAATGTGAATGCAAAAAATAATTGAACCATTTGCGCATGATGACGATCATGCTCTACAGTCCAAACGTTTTTGAAAACTTAATCGTCACGGCCTGGTTGCTGAAACGCGGCAAATGCGGATCGAGCCTGGTGATATCGGTATTGACTCCTGAATTATAAACGATGAACAGATCGGTTCCTTCCTTCGGATTGTAACGGATGCGCAGGTTGTTGCCGATCGAATTACTGAGGTTGTCATATTGTGCCAGTAACTTGATAGAAAAATGAGTGGAGAGCGTGACCGAAAAATTTCCGCTCACAAGATGTGATTCATAAACCGGCCGGCCATCCTGAGAATAGGCGCCCGGAAATTTGATCCGTACATACTGGTAAGTAAAATTGACTTTAAGATACCGGTTGAAAATATAATTCACCTGCGGATTCAGCTTCACCATTCTGCCGCCGTAGAAATCACCGTAACGTGCATAGACTAAAAAGAAATATTTTTTCGTCTGTGCACTGGAATATTGTGCATCAGCCGTCAGCATTTTGTAATATCCCTCCGGAATATAAATGTTGTGATGAATGTTCCAGGAAGAAAAAATCAGGTCGCGCTTAAATTCAACGGGCGTGGCATCGATGGCTGTTCCTGTTTTAAAAAGAATTCCGGTCTCAATATTCTGAAAAAATGTTTCCGGTTTTCCGGAAGCAAGTTTCTCTGTGTAATTGGTATTTTCCCTTGCATACCAGAACGTGATTTTTTTATCTCCATTTATTTTAAAACGCCAGCCGTTGCCCGTATTCAGGTACAGGATATCGTTTTCGGGAATGAAGCCCATTTCCGGAACAAAATGTTTCTGGATCACGTCGAAATCGGATGAATGGTGGAACCCTTCGCTGGACTGGTGAAAATAAAACAGGTTGTAAAACACATTGTCATCAAATGTTTTTTCGTGGACAGAATGATCGAACGTGGCCACGGCTCCGCCGCCGAAAATATTTTTTTCATCCAGCTTGATTACGAAATCCGGGCCGGCAGTCCGGCTGCTGAGAATTTTGGAATCTGTTGACATGCGGTTTGTAAAAATTCCTCCGATGAATGATCCCTGCTTTCCGAAAAACTGGCGGAAGCGAATGTCGGTGAAATTCTGTGCATGAAATTGATAGGCATCCACACCTTTCGTCTGCATATTCAGCGCACCGAATTGCAGGCCTTTTACTTTCCCGGTAACGCGTGCGCCAAAGTAAATCGGAATCACATGATCTACGCCGTTAGAATCAATCTCGCGACCGATGGCACGCGAATTAAAAATGAGCCCGCTGTAACCGAGGTACATGTTCAGGTAATTCTGCGACTCCAGGAAAAAAGTTCTTTTCTCCGGCAGGTTGATTTCATATTTCGTGAGGTTGATGATCCGGTTATCCACTTCCACCTGCGCAAAATCAGTATTAGCAGTGAGATCGAGAGTCAGGTTTTTAGTCAGTCCGTATTTCAGGTCGGCGCCGATGTTACTGAGTATTTTATCTGCGGTCTCGCTTTCAGCAAATCTTTTCCGGGTAAGAAATTCAGAATTCTTTTCGTATGCGGTCCCATCCGGATTCAGTGAATACGATTCATTGTAATTCGCAATGGCATATGGGGTGAGGTACACCGGTTTTTTACTTTTCAGGTTTTTGAAGATAACATCGGCGCACAAACTCACTTTCGCAAACGGATCCTGCACTTTCGGATCGAAGGAAGGAAAATACACGAGTTCGTTTTTGTGTTTGACGAGCCTCACGATCTTCACGCCCATCAGCACGGTTTCCTTTTGCTGGAAACGTAACGAAGAAAGCGGGATGCGGAATTCCAGCGTATATCCGTCCGAATCGATTTTCGTTTCAACATCCCAGAATGTATTGTAGTTGACGTTGTAAAACCCGCCGTTACCTGCAACATCGGCATCGTAGCGTGCTCCGAGAGCATTCGATTCAAAATAAATTCCGGTGTTGCGGTCGTGGTACGTATCGAAAAATATTCCGACACCATCGTTGTCCTCCTGGACCGGGTCCCGTTCAAGATTCGTCGAAATAATTTTTGACGGAAGCGAATCATAACATTTCACGCCTACATAAATATACTGGTCGTCATAAAGAATCCGCGCTTCCGTTTTTTCTGTAGCTGGTTGCCCGGGATGAGGATCCGACTGCTGGAACCGATCGATGAGCGGAGCTTCTTTCCATGACGACTCATTCAGCATTCCGTCGAGAAAAATTTCTTCGGAGATGCGAAGCGGAATATAAACCGATTGTGCAAAGACACATTGCGGGAGAAGGACCAGGAAAAAGAAATAAATATTTTTTTTCATTGTTGTCCGGAATAAAAAAAACAAAAATCATTCATTCAATCTGCCAGCATTAAAAAATGTCACTCCTTCGGGGTTATGGTCCGGAAAGAATTCTCTTACTACAATCATTTCATCCGCTAAGACGAATTCGAACTCCGTAGGAGTGATATGATTATAGAATGAAAGAATGGTTCAAAACGAAACTCCGAAGGAGTGAAATTGTTTTAGCTAAAAATAATATTTTTTTTCCAATCTGAAGATAGTTTGTCACGAATATTATGGTGGGCTAATCGTGTTTCACGCCGAGAAGATACTGGTTTAACAATCATATTCTGTAATCCAAAATACGCGATAAACAATTTTACAATATAAATTTAAGCAGTTTCTTATTATAAAAGGTCTCGGGTTTTAACTTTTGACTTTTTAGTTCTAACTTAAACTAATCCTCCACAATTTCCACATCGTTTTCCCTGATAATCCCCGCACCTTTGAACCGGAGTAAAATCTGCGCAACGGTCAAAACATCTTTCTGGCAATAGGTGACGATGCGCTGGAGATTTTTTTCTTTCCAGTAAACTTCCCACACCATGCTTCCGTCGATGTCGTCTTTCGGCGTCGGTATGTTCAAAATAGTAGCAAGCAGCAGCAACGAAGTATAAGATTTATAATCTCCAAATTTCCAGAGTTCCATCGTGTCGAGGTGACTGACTTCCCATGGTTTCTTCCCGGAACTATCCAGCATGTCAGGAAGTTTTATTCCGTTGATGATCATCCGCCGTGAAAGGAATGGAAAATCAAATTCTTTCCCGTTATGTGCACAAAGTAATTTGTTCTTCCTGCCGAAAAATTTGTTCAGCATGCCCGCGAAACGTTCAAGGATTATCATTTCATCATCACCATAAAAAGATTTGATCCTGAATTTTTTCCCTGGAGCAAAATATCCGCATGAAATGCAGATCACCTTTCCGAATTCGGCATAGATTCCCGCCTGCCGGTAAATGGAATCAGGTGTTTCGTCGTGATCTTTTTTGGTAAGAAAGATGGATTTCTTTTCCCACAAATCACGAATGGGTTTTGGAGCATCATCAAAAGACGAGTACTGCGGGACAGTTTCAATGTCCAGGAATAAAATGTTGGATGGGTTGATGGTTTGTAACATGAATTTAAAAATTTAAAGGGTTATAAAATAAATTGAAAATGGTTAAATGTGAAAATGTACAAATCTGAAAATCACCTGATCATCACCCCCTTCTTTTTCAGTACCGGTATCACGCTGAAATTTTCTTCTTTGATACTCTCCGGAAGAAAAATATATTTCTTGTCGTACATTTTTTTGTTGAGGTAAAAGCTCACCCAGTACTCGTTGCTGAGCCCGAACACGTCGGTCATGATCGGTTCGATCTTCGCATAATCTTGCGGATCGAGTTCACCGATGAGATGGCGAAGCACAGTAGTCCTCACGTCACGGCCTTCAAAATTTCCGTATCCTTTTGAACTCACGAGAACACCTTCTATCCTTTCATTGTACAGGTTCACGAGGTAAACATTCCAGATCCATTCTCCGTCATCACCGGGTTCTTTGACTACAGCAATGATGATGTTTTCAACAACCAATTGCGGAATATCCTTCAGCATACGAACATCAATTTCAGTGTACGAGGTTTTTCAAAAAAAACTTTTTTCTAATTTTTATTCCCATACATATCCAGCACTTCATCAATGTAAACCACGAGGTCGGAAAGTTTAAAATCAGCCCGTGGCTTTCCACGTTCCACACCAAGCCTCACAAAAATAATTTTTTCATCCGGGATCACCACGATGTATTGTCCGCGCAAACCGCGTGCATAAAAAATCCGGTGTCCTTTTTCTTCCGTCAGCCACCACTGGTAACCATAACAGTTTGTTTCGTTGCCTGTGAAATCGAGTAGCGCCGGGGTAAGCGATTCGCGTACATAATTTCTGGAAACAATTTGTTTCCCGTTCCATGCGCCGCTGTCAAGGTACAGTTTTCCGAACCGTGCAAAGTCGCGCGCATTGGAATAAAAACAACAGTACGCTTTTTCCTGTCCGTCGGTATGATCAAGCGACCATTGTGCGGAATGTTCGGCGCCGATTTGTTTCCAGAGTTTTTCAGAAGCGTAATCACCTAATTTCATTCCTGTTGCTTTTTCAACAACCATGGCGAGAAGAAGCGTGTTGCCGCTCATGTAATCAAATTTTTGTCCGGGTTCTTTCACCACCTTCAATGCGTTGGCCAGTTTTTCCAGGTTCGTTCCGTAATACGCTTTCGTGGTGATGCTGAACAACGAAGAATAACTTTCATCCCAGTTCAAACCCGAACTCATCATCAGCAGGTGACGGATGGTGAGCTTTGCATTGTTCCCTTCGGCAAAATGCGGCAGGTAATTCCCGACGGGTTCGTCAAGACTTTTTATTTTACCATCATTCAATGCCGCACCAACCAATATGCTCACAATACTTTTTGCAACCGAAAAAGAATTGCTGAAGGAATGCTGATCGTAATGATCCCAGTATTGCTCATACCGGATCGAATCGTTTTTGATCACGAGAAAAGCAACGCTCTTGTTTTTCTCTAACTCCGAAAGCAGCGGAGATGTAATTTTAGTTTTGTTGTAATCTTTGGAAACTGCCCAGGGCTGAGGATTTGCACTGGGTACGACACGCGTATCAAAGATGTCGAGGTCATCAATATCGGCGTAGGTATAAATCAACGCCTTGTACATATACGAATTACCGGTTACCTGGATGGCCACATTGATGCTGACAATGAGTACCAGCATAGCCCAGAATAATTTCGTCCAGACACTGATTTTTTTCATACACGCAAAATAAGAATGATTTCCGAAAAGTGCGTGAGCATCCTGAAATATTTATACAGAAAAAATCACCGGGCTGATGAATGAAAAAACGCTTTTATTACAGCAATGCAGGAGATGATATGGAATCTGTTAGTTTGAAGTCAAACAATTCGCATAGATGTTTTTTCACCAGCTCTTTCACTTGGCTGAGATCAATTTTTCTTCCGAGCTCTTTTTCCATGGAAGTCACTGCTTTGTCGGTAATGCCGCAGGGAACAATGTTTCCGAAATACGATAAATCGGTATTCACGTTGAATGCAAAGCCGTGCATCGTCACCCATCGCGAACAACGAACTCCGAAGGCACAGATTTTTCTCGCCTTATTATTTTCTTCTGTATCAAGCCACACGCCGGTGAGACCGGGAATCCGGCCGCTTTCAATTCCATATTCTTTCAAGGTAAGGATGATGGCTTCTTCCAGAAAGCGAAGGTATTTGTGAATGTCGGTAAAGAAACAATCCAGATCCAGGATCGGGTAACCCACCAACTGACCGGGACCATGATACGTGATGTCGCCGCCGCGGTTGTTTTTATAAAACGTGGCATCGATCGTCTTCAATGCATCATCATCCACCAATAAATTTTTTTCGTCACCGCTCCTTCCAAGCGTGTACACGTGCGGATGCTCGCAAAACAAAAGGTAACCGGGAATGGGTGGTGATGATCCGGGCGTTTTCCGGTTTTCGATTTTACGGCTTACGATTTCAGCATGCAGCTTCTCCTGCAAATCCCAGGCGGCTTTGTAGTCGATCAGTCCGAGGTCCTTATAGATGATTTGTTGCATGAAGTTGTGAAGCAATGTTTATTGAATAATGAATAATGGAATCACGTTTCAACACTATTCAATATTCACTTTTCAATATTCAATCACTAAATCTTCGCCAGCGAACCTTTCAAATGATTGATGACATTAATCTCGACGGCATCCACTCCGTTTTTATCGGCGAGGTAACAGGAAACCCAATCGGTGAGGTGAATGAGATACAGGCTTTTTTCGAGTGGCGAATTTCCTTTCGACCAGAGTTCGCGTACATGCGACGTATGCTTCAGAAAAATTTCCTTGCTGATGTCAATCCTCGTTTGCGTTCGTGAATAATCTGTTTTATTCCGGAGAATAATCACGGCGATGTTTTCGGTTCCTCCTGCCCAGCCGACCAGTTCGTTGTGATTCATCTCAGGAAGTATGTGATGCCAGCACAGCATCTTGCTGTTCTCGTTGATCTGCTGCCGGAACCGTGTGGCCACGCCGTTGTAGCCGTCCACGGCATAAATGACCGGGAATTTATTTTGAAGGAATGTGGCGATGCTTTCCGCTTCTTTTTTTATTTCATTTTCTTCTTTAATAAGGAGATCAACGGAATCCTTCAGTTGTTTTTTGAATGCATCGCCGGTCAGATGGTACGCATGAAGAATAAAAAACAATTGCGTGAGCGAATAACCGAGACAGGCACGCGGCGGCATGCCGCCGGGAATCGTTACCAGTGCGCAGTTGTTTTGTTTGGCCATTTCTGAAATCTTTCCGCCGGAAGAAATGCAGGCAATGTTTGCCTTCGCTTTCAAAGCCGCTTCCATGGCCTGTATCGTTTCCTCCGTATTTCCTGAATAGGAAGAAACAATGACGAGCGTATGTTCATTCACGAACGAAGGAAGAAAATAATCTTTGTTGATCAAAATCGGAACCGTGCATTCCTGCGCCACGATTTCGCTGACAATCGTTCCGCCAATGCCGCTGCCGCCGAGGCCGGTGATCAGAACATTTCGGATTTCGGATGGTGGATTACGGATAGTGGTTTGTTCTCCAATTTCAAACGCTTCCTTCAGCTGGTTGGGAAAATTCTGTACTAATTTTTTCATTTCACTCATGGTCATTTGTTGAGGCAGCAAAGATAGGAATTTTGATTAGCAGATCGTCTCATGGTCTGTGGTCTGATTGTCGAAAAGTTAATTGGTTGATTGGGTGCTTGGTCTTGGTTCTTGATTCTCATTTATGATTTTGGGATTTGGAGATTTAGGATTTGAGAGATTAGTTGATTGAGTGATTGCCTCTTAATTCTTAATTCCTGATTCTTAACTCTGAATTCTTTACTTTAATATCTTTGCGCCCTTATCTTCTCTAAGCATGGAACTAACAGAACAGGAAATCATCCGAAGGCAGAAACTGGATGAACTCACTAAAGCAGGCATCAACCCTTACCCGGCGGAGCTTTGGAACGTGAACGTCACTTCAAAATTTGTTTTGGAAAACTTTGATACGAACCCGGACGGACTGAAAGATATTTCCTTCGCCGGCCGCATCATGAGCGTGCGCGACATGGGCAAAGCGGCGTTCGCCGTCCTGCAGGACAGCGCCGGTAAAATCCAGGTGTATGTGAAGCGCGATGAAATTTGTCCGGGCGAAGACAAATCGCTGTACGACCTCGTCTGGAAAAAAATGCTCGACATCGGCGACATCATCGGCGTGAAGGGGTATGCCTTCCGCACCAAGACAGGAGAAATTTCCATTCATGCCGGCGAAATAAAATTGCTTTGCAAATCACTTCGTCCTTTTCCCATTGTAAAAAAAGATGCGGAAGGAAATGTGCACGATGCCTTCACCGATCCCGAGCAGCGTTACCGCCAGCGGTACGTCGACCTCGTCGTGAACCCTGAAGTGAAGGAAGCGTTTATCCGCCGGACGCAGCTCACCAATTCGATGCGTTCATTTCTCAACGGCAACGGATACCTCGAAGTGGAAACTCCGATTCTTCAGCCGTTATACGGCGGCGCAGCGGCAAGGCCTTTTAAAACGCATCACAACACGCTCGACATGACGCTGTATCTTCGTATCGCCAACGAACTCTACCTGAAACGCCTGATTGTCGGCGGTTTCGACGGCGTGTATGAATTCGCAAAAGATTTCCGGAACGAAGGAATGAGCCGTTTTCACAATCCTGAATTCACACAGATGGAATTGTACGTGGCTTACAAGGATTACGAGTGGATGATGAACCTCGTGGAAGAGATGGTTGAAAAAATCGCGCTCGACATTCACGGAAAAACAGAAGTGCAGGTCGGCGAACAGGTCATCAACTTCAAACGTCCGTGGAAACGGTTTACCATGTATGAAGCAATTGCACATTATTCCGGCGTTGACATCACGAACATGAATGAAGAAGAACTGGCACAGGCAGCACGCGGCATGGGTATTCACATCGACAAAACGATGGGACGCGGAAAAATGATCGATGAAATTTTCGGGGAAAAATGTGAACCGAACCTGATACAGCCGACGTTCATCACCGATTATCCCGTGGAGATGAGTCCGCTGGCAAAGAAGCACCGCAGCAAACCCGGACTGGTAGAGCGTTTCGAAGCCATCTGCAACGGGAAAGAAATCTGTAATGCCTTTTCTGAACTCAACGATCCCATCGATCAGCGGAAACGTTTCGAAGAACAACTGGAACTTGGAAAAAGAGGCGATGAAGAAGCGATGCAGCTCGACGAAGATTTTCTGCGCGCCATCGAATTCGGAATGCCGCCGACAGCTGGGCTTGGCATCGGCATCGATCGCCTCACCATGATCATGACCAATTCCGCTTCCATACAGGATGTTTTATTCTTCCCTCAAATGCGTGCGGAGAAAAAAGAAGAACAGGAAAAATCTTCTTCGTGATTATTGCTTCGTCGGTACCATTATCAACCGATGTTTTCATTCGAATTCTTTCAATATTTTTTTTACCATGGAGACACGGAGCTTCACGGAGAGACCTCTTGGGTTTCTCCATGGCCTCCGTATCCGTGGTGAGTTTTAACCTACAACTTGAATGGTGAAAGAGGACTTATGAATGACGATGATTCGTTTTGTCGGGGGCGTTTTTCAGTTTTTCTTACCTTGCATTCAAATTCACAATCCATGTTCCTGTTCAAATCACTCATTCCCTGTTCTGCAATTTTCTTCCTGTTTTTATTTTCCTGTTCTTCCGTCAAACAACTTCCGTTAACGGACGACCAGATGAAATCAAGCCTGAAGGCTCACATTTCCACGCTGGCTTCCGATGCCTTTGAAGGAAGGGAAACCGGGACGAAAGGAGAACAGCTTGCCTGCAACTACATCATCTCGCAATTCAAAGAAATCGGCCTCGAAGCAAAAGGTGAAAAAAAATTCATACAGGAATTTCCTTTTACGGAAGGCGCTGATTTCGGACCATCCACTCAGCTTTACATCAATGCACGGTCGTATAAACTCAACACCGATTTTTTTCCGTTGCAATATTCGGGAAGCACGATTGCAACCGGTTACATCACAAAAGCCGGCTACGGAATTTATGCACCGACTCTTAATTACAACGACTACGAAGGAAAACAGAATCTCGGCAAACGGATTTTTCTCCTTCAGTCTTCTTCTCCTGACGGAAACACTCCGCATGGCAAATACGGCGACTATGATTTGCAGCAACGTGTTGAATATGCAAAGTCACGCGGAGCGAGTGCTGTCATTTTCATCAATACCGACACTACCGTGGATAATCCGAAAGGAGATTTTCTTCACAAGTATAAAGCGTCCACCATTCCGGTCATTTTTGTTACGGGCAACGCTGCGAAAATTTTAAAAGACAGCGTGGTCACCAATTGCACAGTGGGTGTGGAAGTTCATAAGATTGAAAAGACCGGCCACAACGTGATTGGTTTTCTTGACAACCATGCAGCGAATACAGTCGTGATCGGTGCGCATTACGACCACCTCGGCTTCGGCGGCGAAGGCTCGCTGTACCGCGGAGAGAAAGCCGTACACAACGGCGCCGATGACAATGCCAGCGGCACGGCGGCGTTGATTGAAATTGCAAGACGACTGAAAGTTTCACCCGACAAAAAAAATAATTACCTTTTCATTGCTTTCAGCGGTGAAGAGAAAGGGTTGCTCGGCTCCAATTATTTTGTAAAACATCCGACTGTTGATCTGAAGAAAATGAATTACATGATCAACATGGACATGGTTGGAAGACTGAAACCCGATGAAAAAACATTGCTGCTCAATGGAACCGGAACTGCCGCTGCATGGAAACAGGTGATCGACACACTCACGGAAGGAATTAAAATTAAAATGTCGGAGTCAGGTGTCGGTCCTTCCGATCACACATCGTTTTATCTCGACAGCATTCCTGTGTTGCATTTCTTCAGCGGAACACATTCCGATTACCACAAGCCCAGCGATGATGAAGCGCTGATCAACTACGACGGAGAAATGTCAATCATCCGCATCATCCTGAAAACAATTGACCGGTTGAATGATTCCGGAAAGCTGGCATTCATCAAAACAAAAGACGACAACAACGAAGACGCTCCGAGATTCAAAGTCACATTGGGCGTTATCCCCGATTATGCATTCGACGGCGAAGGCATGCGCATCGACGGAGTGAGCGACGGAAAGCCTGCATCCAAATGTGGTTTGCTGAAAGGCGATGTCGTGCTTCAGCTTGGCGAACACAAAGTAACCGACATGATGAGTTACATGAAAGCGCTCGGAAAATTTTCTAAAGGCGAAACCACGAAGGTAAAAGTGAAACGTGGAAACGAGGTCATTGAGAAGGACATTACTTTTTAATATTTTTCACGCAAAGGCGCGAAGTGCGCAAAGAATTTTAAATAAGAGAAACCATTGCACCGGTTCATCACAAGCAACTTCTGACCTATTTGAAATTGTCAAATCTCAAATTAGGTTTGCTCGTTAACTTTAATGTTGATCTGGTAAAGGATGGAATCAAAAAAATTGTAAATCATCTTTAACCTTTGCGACTCTGCGCCTTTGCGAGACACAAGGAAAACCAACCAAAACCATCATTAACATCGAAAGCCGGAATTGAGTTATCAGGCTATTGAGTATTGATTTTGATAGAGGCATTCGTCTGGATTCCCGGTTCTCAACTCTCCTTTCGTCTCATCGTCTGTCGTCCAATGGTCTTTTCTCCATTATTCATTACTTTGATATCTTTGCAGGCATAGAATCTTTGCGAGACATATGAAAAAACCAACCATAGCCGTTATCGGCGGCGGAAGCTGGGCAACAGCCATCGTAAAAATTCTTTCCAACAACGTGGACAGAATTTTCTGGTGGCTCCGCAATCCTGAAACCGTTGAGTTTGTAAATAAATATCACCACAACCCGAATTACCTGAGTGACGTGGAAGTGAATCACGAAAAAGTTTTCGTGAACAACGATCTCAAACATTCCATCAAAGAAGCAGACATCATCATTCTGGCCGTTCCGTCCGCCTTTCTGAAAGCGACACTTGAAAACCTGCCGGCCGGCAAGGCAGGAATATCGCCTGAAGATTTTTCCGGAAAAATTATTTTTTCAGCCATCAAAGGAATTGTCCCGGAAGACCTGATGATCATCGGTGATTTCATGAACCAGCAGTATAAAATCCCGATTAACAAAATCGGAGTCATCACCGGTCCGTGCCATGCGGAGGAAGTCGCCATGGAACGACTTAGTTACCTCACGCTTGCTTCGCAGGACACCGCCAATGCTGCGCTTCTCGCCAGCATGATGAATTGCCGCTACATCAAAACAACGGTGAGCGACGATATTTACGGAACGGAATATTCCGCCGTTTTAAAAAATGTCATTGCCATTGCAAGCGGCATCTGTCACGGTGTTGGCTTCGGAGATAATTTCCAGGCCGTACTCGTCTCCAATGCCCTCCAGGAAATAAAACGGTTCGTCGACAAAGTGCACCCGATCAGCCGCGACATCAACGATTCCGCTTACCTCGGCGATTTACTCGTGACAGCCTATTCACAATTTTCGCGTAACCGTATGTTCGGCACCATGATCGGCAAAGGATACTCGGTAAAATTCGCTCAACTCGAAATGAATATGATTGCCGAAGGTTATTATGCGACAAAATGCATTTACGAAATCAACAAAAAGCATCAGGTATACATGCCGATCACCAAGGCCGTTTACCATATCCTCTATGAAAAAATTGCTCCGCGTATCGAAATGAAACTCCTCGCTGATCAACTCAGTTAATGTATGACCGTTTCCCGGAAAAATATTTCTGAACCTGTTCTCTTTTTTTCAATCCTCTCAGCTCTCAGCATTTTTCTTTTTAAAGACAGCATTACCCTATTCCCATCCTTCATTCACGCATGGACGCAAAGCGATCGTTACGCACTTGCTTTGGGTTTCCTTCGGAATGGTTTTGATTTTTTTCATCCGCAGACGTTCAACCTGTTTACGGCCCATGGAATCACACAGGTTGATTTCCCGATTCATGAATACCTCGTCGCCTGCCTGATGAAAATTTCCGGAACCACGGCTCCTGTGGTGTTCCGGCTGTATACACTTCTATATGGATTAACAGGATTATTTTTTCTGTTCAAACTGACGAGATCAAACGGCGGCAGTTTTTTCCGGGGATTGTTCGTTTCCGTTTTTATGATGACGTGCCCTGTCTTCACCTATTACCTCGATGGATTTCTTCCTTCCATTCCTTCCTTTTCAAATGTCATCATCGGGTATTATTTTTTCTTCCGGTATAAGAAAGAACAAAGGCCGGCTGACTTTGCTCTTGCGATTTTATTTCTTGCATTAGCGGCATTGGCGCGTATGCCGTTTTTTATTTTCCTGTTTGCTGTTTTTTGTCAGCAGGTTTTGGAATCGCTCCACCTGAAAAAAATCAATAGGCACGAGGCAATCGTTTTCCTTATTGGCTTTGGAATTTGGTTTGCCTATCTTTTTTATAACCTGCATCTTGCTTCGCAATACGGTTCGCAGTTTCTCCTCACCATACTCCCGGCGAAAAATTTTCATGAGTTCAAAGAAATCTTAAAAGACATCCGTGACAACTGGAAGCTTGAATATTTTTCATGGCTGCAGTATCTCGCGTTGTTGACGCTCATCTTTTTTATTTTCGTGAGATCATGGAAAAAGATTTCATCGCAACACAAACCCATGACGCTGCAAATTCTTATTTCCGGCACCGGTGTCCTTATTTATTTTCTTTGCATGTCGACACAGTTTCCGGAACACGATTATTATGTCATTGATTCACTGTACCCGGTTATCGCATTGATCCTGGTTCATGCAATACAAAACATTCCCGCCAATTCACGCTTTTCAAAAATTGCACTTCCGGCAACCGGCACCGTTCTCCTGTGTGTATTCGTTATGTCTTCGTCGGGCATCATGAAAAAAAGATATACGTTCCACGAATGGGACCGTACCGAAATAACCAGGCAGAATTTCACCGGTACTGAACAATTCCTGGATTCAATCGGGATTCCGAAAACGGCAAAGATGCTTGTTCTCGATGCATACACCACCAACATGCCGCTGATCCTGATGAACCGGATGGGTTACGCGTTGCTGTGGACGACCAAAGAAAACATCGACAC
>JAPLDA010000039.1 GCA_026391945.1 Bacteroidota bacterium
CCCTGCATGGGTTCGCCGATGGTGAGCATTTCCATGTTTGGTTTTATTAATTCCGATTTGATTTCATGCGTCAGCCCATACACGTTGGCTTCTTCAGGATTCAGCGTAGTGCGGTTGTGCATATCCTTCTCAATATCTTCGATGGTCTTGTTTGTGTTATCGGCAATCACTTTTGCAATGTTCCGCTGATCGATCTGCAGGCTTTTCAGGTATTCTTCCAGTTGCTTTTCATCGATGCTCGCCGGACTGTTCAGGTTGAACTTCACTCCGTGAATCAGGAAACGTGAATGAGGAACGGAAAATCTTTTGATACCCGCGCAGTAAATCACCACGCCGATGGAATCCACACTGCCGAAGTTGTATGTATAAATTTCGACCGGGATTCCTTTGAGGTAGTTGTACAATGAAAGTCCGTGAAATACAGAGCCGCCGGGTGAAGAAATCAGGAGGTGAAGTTTCCTGCATCCCTGTCCGACTTTCACGTCTATGGCTTTGAATAACTGGTCGGCTGTCTGGTTATTTACAGGTGCTAAAAAGCGAATGGCTGCTTCCATGGTGGTGGGTTTAGATGATGATTTTGTGTTGAGTAAAAGAAAGAAATATTCTGATGATAACGGTTGGGATGAAAAAAGAATTTCAGTAAATCACCTGGCGGCGTTGCGGTAACCGTTCAACGATTCTTCGTACTTTTTTTCTTTGCATACATTTTCTTATTTGAATTTTCTTTTGCCGCCAGCTTTGTTTTCGGATACATGTTCCATTGGTCATCGATCGACACCGTTTTCCTGTTGCATTGCAATTCCCTTCCGGAATCCGTCCACAGCTTGGGATAACAACTCACCACCTGGCTTCCGTTCAGTTTATGGATATCATCTTCCCATCCCTTCCACCTGAAGTCATGGTAAAAATTCTCCACGTTTCCTGAAAAGCAGAATACGATAAACTCATTATAGCCCAAGCCGGTGGTTTCCCATATCAATTTGTTCGGACTGTAATAATATATTTTTCCAATGTTGTATGAATCGATTCCTCCTGTGTTGATGGCAAACAAACCACCGGCTACGTCATCAGCCACAAGCAGGAATGGATAGTCTTCACCATATTCGTTGATGGATTTTCCTTTGTTCCATGATGGTAAACTGCGGTCGATGCGGTTGCAGCCCGATCCTAAAATCCGTATCCAGCCATGATCGATCAGGATGCCGCCGCAATGATAGATGATGGATCCAATGGGCGTTTCTGTGCTTAACTGTGATTGGTACAAGGCAAGATCGGATCGCGAATTTTCTGTGGGAAGAATTTCCACCGGATTCGTTGCCGATTCTTTCCATTGCATCACCAGGTCCCACCCGGATTCGGAAGAAGCGGTCAGTATATTCAACGGCCGCATGCTTCCTCTTTGTGCGTTGCACATCGACACACACAATACAAATGACAGGACAGCAAATGTTATCTTATTCAAAGTGGAATGATTTCAGGAGTCAAATTAACAATAGCCCGGTGTTGAAAAAGGATAATTTTTCAAAATTCATCTCAAAAAAAGTGTAAAATATCAGCATGACCATTTCAGCATTGAACGACGGATGTCGTCATTTGTTTGGATTATTGCATTCTTTAAAGGGTGAATTTTTGTTTGACCGGATGGACATCTCACCCGGGAATTATTCTAGGGAAAAAATTATTTATTGTTGATGCCTATATTGTATTATAGTTTCTTTGATATATTTGCACTGCGATCTATTGGAGTTTGTTAAAACTCCTGGTACCGGCAGCGGTTATCCAACACACCGGTATCGTATTTTTATTAATAACTATTTAAAACAAAATCAAATGGGACAAAGTAAAATTGAATTCCGTTTAGGCGGAATACATTTCATCGGCGAAGGTGAAAAGGAATGGGTTACGAAGCAACTTGATAAAATGATCAGCAGGATTCCCGAACTTCTTCATTATTCAGAAGAAGGTGATGCAGGGATGCCGGCATCAGTTCCTTCCGGAACAACGAAAAAAAGTGGCAAACGCGGCAGGCCTTCTTCCGCGAAGTCAAAAAAATCTGAATTGAAGCCACAGGTCAATTCCGTAAAAAGTTCTGCAGCCGCAAAACATCTGGCCCCTTTTATCCAGTCAAAGAAAGCCGGAGCGAACCAGCGTATTAAGTTTCTTGCAACAGCAGTATTCCTGAACAAGAACGGTAAAAGCAATCTGGTGACGAGAGACATCAGCAGGGCTTTGAAAGACGCACGCATTCCGTCGCTCATCAATCCAAGCCAGTACCTGAACCAGAATGTGAAGCAGGGTTTCCTGAAAAGATCAGGCGATCATTTCGTTCTGACTAAAAAAGGTGAATCTGCCATCTGATTAATCAACCGGTTCCCGGAAAAGGAAAAGACCTGTATGATATTTTTCGTACAGGTCTTTTGCATTTGGTTCCGCTGAAATCAGAAATCAAAAACGGACAAGGCCATTTCCGGAATCAGTCTTTTGTTTTCCAAATTGTTTTTCCGGATACAATATTCGTGTAAAGAATAAAATCACCGGCCGATGCAGAAATGATTTTTTCAGAGAGGAATTCGATCCGGTCGTATTCGCAGGGCAGCACCATCGTTCCGTTTCCTGATGCGACACCCGATTTCCCGCTGTTTTTTACAATGAAAAAATGGTTCGTGTAAACAATGTCTTCATGGATTGCCGGAATTACTTTTGCTCCCGTACGGTTGATGATGCCAGTCTTTTTTTTCAATTTGATTTTCGCAACGTTGTTATCAAAGGCCCCGGCATATTCGAATGTGCAGGGAATCTTTATCCTCCCGTTCATATCGGCATAGCCCCACTTTTTATTTTTTTTCACCGGGATCAGGTTTTCGGAAGGCAGGCCGATGTCTTCGATTCCCGGGAAGGAAATTTTTGTGCCGGTGGAATCCAGAACAACACTCTTTAATTTTTGTTTCAGCACCACATAGCCATTTTTAAATACGGCTGTGCTGATGAGACTTTCATGGAACGGGTAGGTGACAGGGATGATTGTTTTTCCATGTTCATCAATAAAACCGCATTTCTTATTCTTCACCGCCAGCACACGGTTGTTGCTGAAATCACCGATGGCATCGTAAATAAATGGCGTCACCGTTTCGCCCTTTGAGTTGATGATTCCCCAATGGTTGTTCTGTTTTGCTTTCAGCAACCCGTTGGATAAGAACAGCAGTTCATCGTACTGTTGTTCGACACAAAAATTCCCGGTATGGTTCAGCAACCCGGATTTTCCATCTGTTCCTGCAATGGCATAACCATCTTTGAAGTCGCCGGCGAAATCAAAAGCGAGTTCATTCAGTTTCTTTCCAGTCTTTGTGACATACACGGATTTTTCGTTGGAAGCTGCAACATAAAATCCATCAGCGGGGTCCGACAGATTATCATACATGAACAGGATCAGTTCTTCACCGTTCCTGCCGATCAGTCCTGACTTGTCATTGATGGTGACGATGGCCGTATTGTTTCGGAATGCTTCCGCATCATCGTACAGGTAAGGGATCACGAGTGTTCCTGATTTATTGATGTAGCCGTACTTCCCGTTTTTCTGAACGGCCGCAAGGCCTTCTGAAAACAAAGCCACTTCATCAAAAGCTGGCTTCACCATTTCTTTTCCTTCTTCATTGATAAATCCCCATTGGTCGTTTTTACTGAACGGAAGAAATAACGATCGCTGCAATTCAAAATCCAAGGCCAGTTCATCTTTGAACGGGTAATCGGGAAAGCGTTTTTTAAATTCAGCCAGCACCTGTTCATTGTAATCTTTCGTGAAAATTTTAAACAGTTCCCTCCACGCTTCTTCCGCATGACGACCAGCGGGATATTTTTTCACATACGAATGATATTCTTCAATCGTTTTATGCGGAACCGACAAGGCATAAACCGCGTTCTCCGCCTCCGCCCGGTAAGGGCTTGCAGGATTTTGCCGGAGGTAGTTTTCAAAAGAAGTTATTTTATTGTCGGCAGTGGCTTCTTCGTAAACCCGTTGTGTAAGGCGGTTCGAAGCCTCAGCATATTCCTTCGCACCAGGATAGGTGTTGAGAAAATTTTTCCAGGCCGCCGCCGTGTTTTTTGTTTTTGCCTCTTTGAATGCAACGGCATTTCTCAGCTTTACGGCATTCGTAACATCGGAGCAAAAAGAAAAATCCCGGATAAAGGAATTGAATGTGTTTACATCCTGTGAAGCGGAAATGGAATGGAATGCGCGTGAACAGATTGAATCTTTTTGCGCTGAAATGGAGATCATATTGATTCCAAGCGTCTGGTAATAATCTTTTTCCTTTTTTGGAATGTTCCGGAACGACTGATCGCAGAGTACGATGTAGTGCCGGGCCGAATCGAGGTTGTAAAACGGGTTGTTGTTGAGTGAAAAAATAACGCTTAAACCGTAAGCGGCGCCGGCGGTTTTCTTTTCCAGCGACTGGCTAAAATATTCCCTGGCGTTGAAATAATCGTACACGTGAAGCCGTTCAAAACCTTTTTCAAGTTTGTCGGCGAAGCAATTGTAAAAAATGAAAAAAGCTAAAAAGGATAATCCTGCCGCTTTTATTTTCATCAGTGAATGGAATTACAAACACTGCGAAAGTATGGATTCTTTATGAATGGAAATGACCGTTCGGCAGGTTCTTAATTCGACACTTGCCTTGTTTTTCGTGCCGTCAGGTGTTGTGAGAGGGCAAGTGCGTGGTTCACCTGACCTATAATATGGTGTCAATCCTTCACACGAAACGGCTTGCCGGTAGGCAGGGACCTGATACCGCAAGAACAAAACTTCGATGATCTGTGAAAATCCAGGATACGTTTTGTATACCAACCTCTACAAATTATTCCTTCACCAGTTTTCCCTTAAACACTTTTTCTTCTTTAGTAACTACCGAGTAAAAATAAATTCCCGCTGCGGCAAAGGAAAGATCAACTTCATTCTTATTTTGGTTTGTGAAAAAAATAATTCTTCCGGTTACATCTGTTATCGTAACATTTTTTATTGCATTTTCCTTGTTGCCAAACTGAAAATGAAAAACACCGGCGGTGGGGTTGGGGTAAACCAAAACATTGGTTCGCAAGGGAATTTCATTTACATGAGTTGGAATTACACACAAACCAATAACCTGCACCGGAAAAGGGTTAATAGGGTTACCCCAAGTACC